>NZ_JBHWKO010000010.1:152313-258089 GCF_042731035.1 Streptomyces sp. NPDC059895 | reverse complement strand
CCCGTCGGCCCCGGGGGGCGTGGCCACGCAGCTGGCAGGGGGGGGTGCGGGGGGGGCGGGGGGGGGGGGGGGGGGGGGGGTGGGGGTGGGGGGGGGGGGGGCCCGGGGGGGGGGGCGGCCGGCCCGCGGCGGGGCGGACCGGTCCGGTCCGCCCGGCGGTGTCACCCGGTCGGCCGCGCGCCCTGGGTGAGGGCGCGCAGGGCGGGCACGGCACGGTCGGCCAGCGCGGCGACCGTGCGCACGGCCGCCTCGTCGTAGCCGCCCTCCGCGTCCAGGGCGTTGAGGACGCCCAGGGTCCGTCCGGCGTCGACGACGGGTGTGTTGATGACGGCGCCGCAGCCGAGCGCGTCGATGACGCGGTGGTCGGCGAAGACCTCCCGTACGGCGGCCCGGTCGGGGCCGAGGTACGGCAGCTGCCGGCTGATGCAGTGCTCCAGCCAGCCGCCGGAGACCTCCACGGACTTCTCGCCGCCGACCGGGTACTGCCGCGGGTGGCTGGAGTGGACCCGCCGCAGGGTGGTGCGCTCGGGCAGCCAGGCCAGCACCGTGAACAGGCGCACCCCCACGGTGGCGCGCACCTCCTCCTCCAGTGCGGCGAGCGTCGCGGCCGGGTCGTACGCGGTGGGACCGGTCATCGTCCGGCCACCTCCTGGTGCGCGGTGCCCTCGGCGGGCGTGGACGTGGGCGTGGGGGCGGCCGGCTCGGTGAGGTCCTCCAGGGAGCGGCCCGCGGTGCTGACGCCGAACAGGACGGTGCACAGCACGCCGACCGCCAGGACGGCCGTGGTCAGGCCGAACACCCCGGCGAAGCCGAAGCCGGCGGCCGAGAAGCCGATGATGACGGGGGCGAGGATGGAGCCGACGCGGCCGAAGGCGCTGGACAGGCCGGTGCCGGTGGCCCTGATCCAGGTCGGGAAGACCTCGGGCGTGTAGGAGTAGACGCCGGCGTAGGTGCCGTTGAGGAAGAACGACAGGACCGCGCCCGCCAGGGTGATCGACACCGGGGTGGACGTCTGGCTGAGCCAGAAGGCGCTGACGGCGGAGCCGCTGAGGTAGAGGGCGATGACGTTCTTGCGGTCGAGCCGCTCCGACAGCCAGGCCGCCGAGAAGTAACCGGGGATCTGCGCCAGGTAGATGATGATCGAGAACTCGAAGCTCTTGGTCACCGTGATGCCGCGCTGGACCAGCAGGGTCGGGATCCAGGAGAAGAAGCCGTAGTACGAGAACGTGATCACGAACCAGATGAGCCAGGTGATCGCCGTACGCCGGGCCATGGCGCCGCTCCACAGGTAGCGCAGCGCGGTCGGCAGGCTCGGTGCGGAGCGGACCGGTGCGATCGCGGCGGCGTCCTGGACCGGTACGGGAGGCAGGGGCTTGCCGATCGCGGCCCGGACCCGGTCTTCGAGATCGGTGACGATCCGTTCGGCCTCCTGGTGGCGGCCGCGGGCCATGAGGTAGCGCGGTGACTCGGGCAGTGTCCGGCGCCACCACAGCAGCATGACCACCGGAAGCGCGGTGATCACCTGGGCGACGCGCCAGCCCTCGGGCACGGTGGGCACGACGAACCGGCCGATGAGGGCCGCGGCGACGAAACCGAAGGAGAAGAAGCCGGCGAGGGCTCCGACGAACCAGCCGCGGCGGGCGGCGGGCACGAACTCGGAGAGGAACGGGGCGATGATCGCGCTCTCGGCCCCCGCGCCGGCGCCGGCCAGGACCCGGGCGCCGAGGAAGATCTCGTAGTTCGGCGCGACGGCGGCCACCAGGGAGAAGAAGGCGTAGAAGGCGAGCGCCCACATCATGACCTTGCGGCGGCCGATGCGGTCGCCGAGAATGCCCGCGAGCGCGGCGCCGAAGAGGAAGCCGAACGGCGAGGCGGAGCCGATCAGTCCGAGCGCGCCGTTGCCGAGGTCCCATGCCTCCTGGGCGCTGGGCATGAGGAAGGCGACGACCGCCGAGTCCATGCCGTCGAACGTGTAGCCCAGCCCGCCGATCAGCAGCAGCGCGTAGTGAGGTCTGCTCAGGGGCAGACGGTCCAATCTTGCCGTCAGGGACATGGCCCGCACCTCCGGGGATCGAGATGCGAGCAACGTATTCTGCACTTCCGTTCATCTGCAATAGCTGTTGCAGATTTTTCTGTTCGTTACGCCGGTAACCTGACCCCGTAACACGCAGCGGGAGACGGGAGGGGGCCCAGTGACTTCGACGCACGCGGACGCCGACGCCGGTACGGACGCCGGACGCGCCCACGACCACGCCACGGGCGACGACGCGGGTGACGGCTTCGAGGCCTGGCTGCGCGGCCGGCTGCCCGCCCGCGGGCTGCGCACCAAGGGCGCGGCGGTGCTGGACGTCCTGCTCACCCAGCCGCGCCGGGCGTCGTTCGCCTCCACGGCGGAGCTGGCGGCGCTGGCCGCCGTGAACACCGCGACCGTCACCCGCACCGCACAGGCCCTCGGGTTCGCCGGCTGGCCCGCGCTCCAGCAGGAACTGCGCGCCCGCTACCTGTCCGCCCTCAGCGCCCCCGACGTCGCCGCCGAGCACCACGCCACCGACGCCGCCGGGGAGGCGTCCCTGCGCCGGGACCTGGACAGTGTCGCCCTGCTCACCCGCCGGCTGGACGCGGACGCGGTCCGCCGGGTCGCCGAGGCCGTGGCCGCGGCCCGGCACACCGTCGTCGTCGCCGACGGCAGTTACGCGGCCACCGGCATCGCCTTCGCCCACAACGCCCGCCTGGCCGGCTACGCCGTCACCGCCGTCACCGGCGGCGACGCCCAACTGGCCAACGTCGTCTCCGCCATGACCGGCGAGGACACGCTGATCGCCATCAGCTTCTGGCGGCTGTACGCCAGTACGGTGCTGGCCGCCGGCGAGGCGCACCGCCGCGGCGCCAAGGTCTACGCGCTCACCGACGCGGCCAGCCCCGCCCTGGCCGAGGCCGCGGACGAGGTCCTGCTGGTCCCGGCCGAGGGCGTCTCCTTCTTCCCCTCCCTCACCGCCGGCACCGCCCTGGTCCAGGCGATCGTGGCCGAACTGGCCACCGTGGACGCCGAACGCACCCGGCGCTCCATCGAGGCCGCGGAGACCCAGTGGGACCGCTTCGGCCTGCTGCACCGCCGGCCCCGCCCCCGCCCCGAACCCGGCACCCACCAGGCCTGAGCACCGGCCGCCCCCCACTCCGCCCCGGGCGGCATCGCGCTCGCGAACCCCGGGGGTTCCGCGCCGAGGCGAGCGGGCGCGCCGGGTCGCGACGCCGAGTGACTCCGGGAGCGACCGGCCACCCGTAGCGCCCTCGACCCCCTCCGTCCCACGCGCCGGGAAGCCCCGAGCGGGCGAGGGACGGAGGGGGGCGGGCAGGGGTCCGCCAAAGAACGGCTTTGATGTTCTCAAAGTGCAAGTGTTAATTTCTCTGTGTGAAGACAGAAGCCGCCCGCCGTTCAGCCGCCGCCCAAGGCGCCGGCCGCTCGGTCGTGAGCGTGCCGCTCGTGGCCCGTCTGCACATCGACCTCTGCCGCCGCATGTCCGCCGCCTGTCGCCCCTGACCGGTGATCTCCTCGCCGGGGCGGCGTCGTCGGCGCTTCCGCGCGGCCGCCGCCCCGTGCCTGCCTTCCGCCGTTCGTCTCCTTCCCCGTTCATCCCCGCGCGTCCTCACTGGAGTGTGTCCGTGTCCGCGAACACCGCCGATCCGAAGCCTGCGAAGCCCGGCTTCCGGATACCCCTGCCGTTCTGGGCCCAGGTCCTGCTCGGCCTCGTCGTCGGCCTGGTGCTCGGGTACGTCGCCCGCACCTACGACGTGTCCTGGCTCGCCACCGCCCTCGACAAGGTGGGCGGCATCTTCGTGCAGCTGCTGAAGCTGGCCGTGGCCCCCCTGGTCTTCTTCGCGATCACGGTGTCCATCACCAACCTGCGGAAGGTCAACAACGCGGCCCGCCTGGCCGGCCGCACCCTGCTCTGGTTCATGATCACCTCGCTGATCGCGGTGGTCATCGGCCTCGCCGTCGGCCTGGTCTCCAACCCGGGCTCCGGCTCCGACCTGACCCCCGCCGACGGCGCCCGGCCGGACCACGCCGGCAGCTGGCTCGACTTCCTGACCGGCATCGTCCCCACGGACGTGATCACGCCGTTCACGGAGCTCAACGTCCTGCAGATCGTCTTCATGGCGGTCGTCGCCGGAATCGCCATCCTCAAGATCGGCCCGAAGGCCCAGCCCGTCCTGGACCTCTCCGAATCCGTCCTGGAGCTGCTGCAGAAGGCCCTGTGGTGGGTGATCCTGCTGGCCCCGATCGGCTCCGCGGGCCTCATCGGGCGCGCGATCGTCCAGTACGGCTGGGACCTGGTCGGCAACTACGCGACCTTCACCGCCGACATCTACATCGGCTGCGCGCTGGTGCTGTTCGGCGTCTACCCGCTGCTGCTCGCCTTCGTCGGCAAACTCAGCCCGCTCCAGTTCTTCAAGGGCGCCTGGCCCGCCATCCAGCTCGCGTTCGTCTCCCGCTCCTCGGTCGGCACCATGCCGGTCACCCAGCAGTCGGCGATCCGCCTCGGCGTCCCGAAGGACTACGCCTCCTTCGCCGTGCCGTTCGGCGCGACGACCAAGATGGACGGCTGCGCGGCGATCTACCCGGCCATCTCCGCGATCTTCGTGGCCCAGATCTTCGGTGTGGAGCTCGGTGTCAGGGAGTACCTGCTCATCGCGTTCGTCTCGGTGATCGGCTCGGCGGCCACCGCGGGCCTGACGGGTGCGACCGTCATGCTCACGCTGACCCTGTCCACCCTCGGCCTGCCGATGGAGGGCGTGGGCCTGCTGCTGGCGATCGACCCGATCCTGGACATGATGCGCACCGCCACCAACGTCGCGGGCCAGGCCCTCGTCCCGGTCCTCGTCTCCGCCCGCGAGAAGATCCTCGACCGCGCGAAGTACGACAGCGCGACGGCTTCCCCCGTCGACGACGTGGAGAGCGTCCACGCCGAGCCGCGGCCCGCCGCCGCTCCGGCGGCGGCCGGCTGACGCCCCGGCCCACGGCCCCCCGTCCCGCTGTGTCCGGGACGCGGCACCTTCCTCCGCCCCGCCGGCGACAGCCGGCGGGGCGCAGTGCTGTTCGCCGTCACACGGGCACGGCTGACCGGCCCGTCTCCACGGCGGGACCGACCGCGGCCGGTGGCCGGAGCCGTTCGGCTACCGGGGCTTTCTGATGAGCGACATGAACGCCTCGAGGTGGGCGGCCATGTCGATCGTCTCGTCGTGCAGCCACGCGATCTGGATGCCCTCGATCAGCGCGGTGATCTGGCGGGCCAGGACGGACAGGTCGAGCCCTTCCCTGAGGCGGCCGGCGTCCAGTTCGCGTGCGAGTTCGGTGCGGACCGAGCCGACGAAGTCCGCGTCCCTGCGCCGGATGAAGTCGTGTGCCGGGTGTTCCGGCCGGTCGGCCTCGGCGCGCAGCGTCACGTCGAGCCGGATGACACCCCGGATCTCCGCGTTGTTCCGCATGACCTCCGGCACGGTGTCGAGCAGGCCCCGGTCCTTCATGAGCGCGAGGCGCCACGGCCCCTCGATCTCCTCGCGGCGCGCGAGCACGGCCTCCAGGAGCGCGGTCTTGGAGCCGAAGTGGTGCAGGAGCAGCGTGTGACTCGTGCCGATCCCTTCGGCGATCTGGCGTACGGACAGACGCTCGAAGCCGTTCTCGGCGAACACCCGGAAGGCCGCGTCCACGAGTTCGGCGCGCTTGCGCTCGCCGTTGGCGTACCGCGCGCGCGTGCCGCTCCGGGCGGAGGTGCGCGTCGACTCTGTCATCCTCTGCCTCTTCCCCCGCCGGTCCGTCCTCCCCGGGCGAGGCTATCGCACCGTCCTCATCCCTTTCCGGTGTGGTCAACAAGTTACGGCGAGATGTATTCCAATGTGGTTCATGTTCATCTACGGTGGCGTCGCCGGACACGCCTCACCGGCCTTCCAGAGCCAATGGCGGCTCTGATCCAGAGGAGGATTCCCCATGAGTGACCCCACCCTTGCGGCGGAGCGGGACGCCGGTCCCGCGAAGGCCGGAGCAGGCAGCGAGGCCCCGGCGCAGCAGGGCGATCCCGCGGGTTCTCCGGGATCGCCGCGCAGGACGATCGCCCTCGTCCTCGTGGCGGCGGTCGGGATGTACATCATGATGCTCACCCTGAGCACCTCGCTGTCCCTGCGGCTGGCGGCCATCGACCCGGAGACGAAGGAGTCGAGCTACGGCCTCGCCGTCTCGATCAGCGCGCTCGTCCTCCTCGCCACGGTGCCCCTGGCCGGCGCGCTGTCGGACCGGTCGGCCAGCCGCTTCGGCCGACGGCGCCCCTGGATCCTCGCCGGCCTCGGCGCCACCCTGCTGGGGACCGCCGTCATCGGCCTGGTGCCCTCAGTCCCCGTGATCATCACGGCGTACACGATCGCCGTCATCGCGGCGCAGGCCTCGTTCAACGCCTACAGCGTGATCCCCGTCGAGGGTCTGCCGGACGCCAACCGGGGCCGCGTGATGGGCATCATGGGCATGTTCGGCGCCCTGGCCCTGTCGGCCGGCTCCTACCTGGCCGCGGCCCTCGTGGGCACGCCGCTGCTCATGATGACGGTCCCGGTCCTGCTCGCGCTGGTCCTCACCCTGCCGCTGCTGCTCCTCTACAAGGACCCGGTCAGGACCCGCGACGAGCTCCCCCCGCTGGACGTCAAGGCGATGGCGCGGACGTTCCTCGTCAACCCGCGCAGGCACCCGGACTTCGGCTGGGCCTGGGTCTCCCGGTTCCTCGCGGGCATCGCCATGACCGCCCTGTTCTCCTACTTCATCTACTTCATGATGGACGGCCTGGACATGCCGATCGCCGAGGCCGGCGCGCATGCGGGCACGCTCACGCTGATCTCGGCCCCGGTCAGCGTGCTGTTCTTCGCCGGCTCCGGCTGGCTGTCGGACAAGGTCGGCCGCCGCAAGCCGTTCGTCGTCGTCGCCGCCCTCCTCATGGCGGCCGGACTCGTCATCGGCGGGACCTCGACCACGTTCGCGCAGTTCGTCGTCGCGTGGGTCGTCTTCGCGATGGGCCAGGCCATGTACCTGACCGTCGACATGGCGCTGTGCGCGGCCGTCCTCCCCGACGCCCGCGACACCGGCAAGGACATGGCGGTCTTCGGCCTCGCGCTCAGCATTCCCAACATCATCGTCCCCGCCGCGGCCCCGGCGATCCTCGCGATCGGCGACGGCCACAACTACCGGCTCCTGTGGTTCGCCGCCGCCGCGCTGTGCGCCCTGGGGAGCATCACCGTCACCTTCGTCAAGGGCGTCCGCTGACGCGGGCGCCGAGAGGAAACCATGAACGCCTCGCCGACCTCCTCCCCCTTCCCCGACGGCTTCCTGTGGGGCGCCGCCACCGCCGCGCACCAGGTCGAGGGGAACAACGTCAACAGTGACGTATGGCTGCTCGAGAACCTCCCCGGAACGATCTTCGCCGAGCCGTCCGGAGACGCCGTCGACCACTACCACCGCTACCGGGAGGACATCGCGCTCCTGGCGTCCCTCGGCCTCACCAGCTACCGGTTCTCGCTGGAGTGGGCGCGCATCGAGCCCGAGGAGGGGCGCTTCTCGACCGCGGCGCTGGACCACTACCGGCGTGTCCTCGAAACCTGCCGGGAGCACGGTCTGGCGACGGTCGTCACCTACCACCACTTCACCTCGCCCCGCTGGCTCCTGGCCGCCGGGGGCTGGGAGGACCCGGGCACACCGGCGCGGTTCGCCCGCTACTGCGAGGTGGTGACCGAGCACCTCGGCGACCTCGTCGACGTCGCCTGCACGCTCAACGAGCCCAATCTCGCCTCCCTCCTCGCCGCGATCGGCATCGGGGGCGAGGCTCCCGAGCACCGCGCCCAGGTGCCCGTCTGGGCGGCGGCCGCCGAGCGCCTGGGCGTCGAGCCGCGCCGGATCGCGCCCTTCCAGTTCACCTCCTCCGAGGCGGGCTTCGAGGTGAAGCTCGCGGCACACCGTGCGGGCAAGGCGGCCATCAAGGCGCACCGCCCGGACCTGATGGTGGGGTGGACGCTCGCCAACTCCGACATCCAGGCGGCCGCCGGCGGCGAGACCCGCGCCGACACGGTGCGGCGCGAGGTCAACGAACGCTATCTCGTGGCCTCCCGCGAGGACGACTTCGTGGGGATCCAGACCTACGGCCGCCACCTCTTCGGACCCGACGGGCTCGCCGAGGTGCCGGCCGGCGTGCCCACGAACCAGCTGGGAGAGGAGATCTACCCGGAGGGGCTCGAGGCGACGATCCGGGAAGCGGCACGCGTCGCGCAGATCCCGGTCTTCGTCACCGAGAACGGCCTCGCCACCGCGGACGACTCACAGCGGCTCGCCTATGTCCGCACCGCCGTCGCCGGGGTCGCCTCGTGCATCGCCGACGGGATCGACGTCCGCGGCTACATCGCGTGGACGGCCTTCGACAACTTCGAGTGGATCTTCGGCTACGGTCCGACGTTCGGCCTCGTCGCCGTCGACCGCACCACCCAGGAGCGGACGCCGAAGCCCAGCGCCCACTGGCTCGGCGAGCTGGCCCGGACGAACGGAGCCCTGCTCGCCCCGGCGGGCCGGTCCGCGTAACCTGCGCCCCGCCCCGCGCAGGGCACACCCCTCCCGGCAGAGGCCGCCCCGACAGGGGCGGCCTCTGCCGTCCCCGGCCTCACCACGGCCGGGCGGCCGCCTGCGCTCACCGCCGGGCGAGGATCGACGCCAGGCCGAACTCGAAGCGCTCGTCGAAGGTCGTGGAGGCGAGGTGGTCGAGCGTGCGGTGGAGGGCCGGATGGGCCGTCTCCGAGACCGCGGTCGCCAGGCGGTCGCCCAGCGGTCGGTGCTGCGCCGCCTGTTCCTCCTGGGTGAGGCCGAGGGTGAAGTGCACGATCGTCCATGTGGTCCAGGCGGCCTCGCACTCGTTCAGTCCGTCGTCCAGGAGCGCGGCGACGAGGGTATCGGCGAAACGCAGGGTGTGCGGCTCGGCGGCGTAGGTGCCGACGACGAGCGCGGCGCCGTCGCGGTGGGCGAGCAGGGCGCGGCGGTAGCGGCGGGCCAGTTCACGGGCGCGCCGGTCCGGTGAGGCCGGCAGGCCGTCGAGCGGGATCTCGCCGACGACCGCGTCCGCCATGAGCTCCAGCATCCGGGCCTTGGTCTTCACATGCCACAGCACGGTGTTCATCCGTACGCCCAGCCGTTGGGCGACCGCCCGGGTGGACAGCGCGTCCAGGCCCTTCTCCTCCAGCAGTTCCAGCGCGGCACGGATCACGGTGCCGGGTTCGAGACGGTCACCCGTTTGCCTCTTGGTCATTGACCTAGTTTACTGCGGGCACAAGCTATTGGTCACTGACCAAGAAGGTGGGTCTATGGACAGGCACCATGTCGTCATCGCCGGAGGCGGCCCCGTCGGCCTCTGGCTCGCCGCCGAACTGCGGCTCGGCGGGATCTCCGTCACCGTCGTCGAGGAGCGCGGGGAGATCGACGAGCGCTCCAAGGCGCTCACCGTTCACCCGCGCACCATCGAAGTCCTGGCCACCCGCGAGGCGCACCGGCCGTTCCTCGCCGAGGGCCTGCCGATCCCGACCGGCCACTTCGCCATGCTCGACGACCGGCTCGACTTCGGCGTACTGGACACCCCGTTCCCGTACACCCTCGCCCTGCCCCAGTCCCGTACCGAGGCGCTGCTCGAGGAGCGCGCGCTCGGGCTGGGCGCCACCATCGAGCGCGGGCACCGCGTCACCGGGTTCACCGAGCGCGCGGAGTCGGTGACCGTGCGGGTGGAGGGGCCGCGGGGACCGTACGAGATGGAGGCGGCGTACATCGTCGGCTGCGACGGCGTCCGCAGCACCGTCCGCACCACCGCCGGTATCGGCTTTCCCGGCACCCCCTCCACCGTCCTCGGCTGGCTCGGCGACGTCGCCCTCGACAACCCGCCGCGGCCCGGCTTCAGCACCTTCACCCTCAAGGGCGGGGTGATGGTCGCGCCGCTGCCCGGCGGGCGGTTCCGCATCGTCGGTGCCGGCCCCGGCAGCCTCACCACCGAATGGCCGGGCGACCTCACCCTGGAGGAGCTGCGGCGCAAGACCGTCGCCGTCGCCGGGGACGACTTCGGCATGCGCGACGCGTCGTGGCTCTCCCGCTTCGGCAACGCCACCCGGCTGGCCACCGAGTACCGACGCGGCCGCGTCCTGCTGGCAGGCGACGCCGCCCACCAGCACTTCCCCGCCGGGGGAGTCGGGATGAACGTCGGCATCCAGGACGCGCACAACCTCGGCTGGAAGCTGGCCGCGACCCTGAACGGCTGGGCGCCGGACGGCCTGCTGGACACCTACCACGCCGAACGGCACCCGGTCGGCGTCCAGTTGGCGGAACACAGCCGCGCCCAGACCGCCCTGATGTCCACCTTCACACCCGAGTGCCTCGCCCTGCGCTCCCTGCTCAGCGGGATGATCGCCGACCAGCCGGCGTTCGCTCGCGCCCTGTCCGAACGGCTCACCGCGCTCGCCGTCCGCTACCCCGGCGCGGACCCTGCAGCCCACCCCCTCACCGGCACCCGCGCCCCCGACCTCGCCTTCACCGGCACGCACCGGCGCCTGTTCACCCTGCTGCGCCCGGACGCGTACCTCCTGCTCGACCTGACGGCCGACGGCGCGCCCGGGGACCGCGCGCTGCCGGGGCTCGCCGTCCACACCGGAACGCTCGACCGGCCCCCGGCCGCCTGGAGCGCCCTGCGCGCCGCCCTGATCCGCCCCGACGGCCACGTCGCCTGGGCCGGGACCGACCTGGACGACGCCGCACTGGGGGCGTTCAGGAGGCGGCCGGGGTCACGGTCAGGGTCGGTGGGCTGACGCTGTTCTCGCGGGAGTTGAGGATCACGGCCAGGCCGGGCTCGCTCTCGGCCAGGGCGAGGGCCACCGGGCCGCCCGCCGCCGAGGCGACCAGGGCGGTGACGTCGAAGGTGAGCGTGCTCCTGTCCGTCGTGGCGACGGCGGTGGACAGCGCCGGGCCCAGTGCGGGCCTGGTGTTCCAGGTCAGCGCGGACTCCGTCCAAGCGGTGTCGGTGACGGCGTACGCGGTCAGGGCCGTGGAGGTGCCCCCCGAGTCCGAGACGTAGCCGTTGACCGCGAGGGTGGCGGAGCCGACCGGTCCGAGGAAGGGCGAGGTGTCGAAGGCCAGGAACGCCTGGCGGGTGTAGCCGCTGCCGCTCGCGTTCTTGACGACCAGGGTGGTGGCCGATCCGTAGCCGGTGGCCGCGTAGGAGCCGTCCCGGACGTAGGCGTCGGCGACGGGACTCAGCACCGCCGAGGTCACGGTGAAGGTGGCCTCACGGGTCGCGCCCGCCGCGCCGGAGAGGTCGGCGACGAGGGTGAGGGACGGCGACGACGCGGAGACGGTGATCGCGTCGTCCACGCTCACCGGGGTGCCTCCCAGGGGGAGCCGCACCGTGACGGTGGACGCGGTGCGGGCCGGATCCGAGATCCCGACGGTCAACTGCCCGCCCTTCTGACGGGTGATGACGGAGCAGGGCGCGGAGACGGTGATGCCCGCGGCGCTGCCCGCGGCGAAGAAGTTCACCGCGAGCACGCCGCTCGCGCTGTCGCGGACCGCGTGCGCCGAGGAGGTGCGGGCCAGGACGGACACGGTCGGCGCGGCGGCGCGCTCCCGGGTGCGGGCCGCGCTGAAGCCGGGCAGCAGGACGTACGCGTAGGAGTCCGAGGCGGGCGCGGTGCCGTGCGGCAGGCAGAGGGAGACGTACTGCCGGGTGAGCCGGTCGGTGGTCCCGGACAGCGTGTTGATGTCGCTCCAGGCGCCGGTGCGGTCGGTGCGGGCGGCCCGGACGGTGGCCCCGCCGGGGAAGAGGTAGCCGCCGGTGCCCTCCAGATGGGCCCAGCCGGTTACGGAGAGCGTGTCCGACCAGCCGGCCGAGGCAGGCTGCGCGGTGCCGTCCACGGTGAGGGCGGCGCCGCCGCTCTCACCCAGGTTGCGGTTCTCCACGACGGTGACCACCTCGGCGCCGCTGCCCCCGGTGACGGCCGAGCCGACGCAGACCACGCAGTCGTCCAGCGTGAACCACGACTTGCGGGCGGTCAGGGTGGAGCCGTACTGGCGGAAGTCCATGCCCACGGCGCCGTACGCGCCGGACAGGCTCGCCCCGCCCACCCAGGTGGCGGCCGGCCGCGTGCCGGTGCCCGCCGCGTCGGCGAGGGCGACGGTGTCGACCGTCGTGCCCGGCAGCCGGTAGGAGTCGACGGTGGGCCAGTAGCCGTCGGTGTAGTGGCCGGGGTCGGAGGCCAGGTACAGGTATCCCATGCCGTCGCCGGTGTGCCAGCCGTGCAGGTTCTCCCCGTTGCTCGACTCGTAGCGGGCGACCCGGGCCGAGGACAGGGAGAGGGCGTAGGCCCATCCGGAACGGCGGTGCACCACCCGGTCCATGGACGGGAACTGGACGTGCCCGTCGGTCTCCTCGGCCGCGACGAGGGAGGAGTCGGCCAGGATCGGCCGGGCCAGGGCGAGGCCCGCCACCGTCGCGGTGCCGGCGAACGGGGCGTAGGCCTCGCCGCGGGTGATCCAGCCCTTCGCCAGGCTCCGCAGGTGCCGGGCCCGTTCCGTGGTCGGCGCGGACTCGGCGGTGCGCAGCACGGACTGGACGATGAGGTTGCCGTCGTAGAAGTCCGTCTCGGCGGGGCGGCCGACGGCCCTGCCGCGCACGGCGTCCATGCACAGGCCGTTCCACACCCACGGCCGGAAGGAGGCGTCCACGGAGTCGAAGACGTTGGCGGTCGCCGGGTCGGTGACGGCGTGGTCGGAGCCGTCGAGGAGCTGGAGGAGCACGGCGAGCCCGCGCAGCATGACCATGCCGTACGTGCCCGTGTAGGGGATGTAGGTGTGCTGGATGAAGGAGCCGTCGGCGTAGAGGCCGTCGCCGGAGGTGACGTACGGGAAGACGTCCGAGAGCGCGGACACGGCCGTGGCCAGCCGCTCGTCGCTGCCGCCGAGGACGCCGCGGACCGCGACGACCTGGCACAGGTCGACACGGTTGGCGCCGGTGGACGTCGTGCGGTCGGTGCCGTACCGGTTGAGGGTGGGGTCGGGGACGAAGTGGTCGACGGCGGCGAGGTAGGCGTCGAGCTGGGACGGCGACAGCAACGGGTGCACCAGCACCGCGGTGTTGGTGAGCGCGACGGGCGAACCGATCTCCCACTCCCACCAGTTGCCGGACTCGGTGGCGTCGGCGTGGTAGACCCGCGCGTGCAGGAAGTCCAGGCCGGCGACGATCGACGCGCCGAGCGCCGAGTCGCCGTACAGCACGCGCCCGGTGCCGTCCGTGGCGGTGGTCCCGGGGGTGGCGTACGCCGTCGCCATGGCCGCCAGCTGCTTAAAGCCAGCCGTCATGTTCGCCGGGGTGGTCAGGGTCTGGCCGGGCCACAGGGAGGGGGCCGAGGCGTCCGCGGAGAGCGTGTTCCACAGGGTGGTGGCCGTGCCGGACAGGGTGGCGAGGGCTGCGGTGTAGGTGCTGTCCGACGGGTCGATGGCACCGCCGGTGAGGATGTCGGCCCATCGGGCGCGCAGCACGGCGAAGGGGTCTTCGTCGGCGGCCAGGGCGGGGGCGGCGCCGGGCAGCAGGGGGCCGAGCGGGCCGAGGGGGACGGCGCCGGTCAGACCGGTGAGGGCGAGGGCCGTCGCGGTGAGGAATCCGCGGCGGCCGAGGGGCGAGGAGGGGTTCTCGGGCACGGTGCTGCTCCGTTTCGGCGAAGACGGGACGTTCCGGGGGTGATGCCGACGGGCGTGCGGGGGGAGGGAGCGAGAGGGGGGAGTGGGCGGGCGGTCTTCAGGACTGCGCGGGCGGGCTTCAGGACCGCGCGGGCACGGGGGAGCCGCGCAGCAGCCGCAGCAGGCGCTCGGTCTCGGCCGTGACGGCCTGCCGGCCCGCGCTCAGATAGCGGCGCGGATCCACGGATGCCGGGCGGGCGTCCAGGTCGGCCCGTACGGCGTGGGTGAAGCGGGAGTTGAGATGGGTCGAGATGTTGACCTTCGTCATGCCGCAGGCCACCGCCTCGACCAGGCCCGCGTCCCCGACCCCGGACGAGCCGTGCAGGACCAGCGGGACCGGGACGGCGGCGCGCAGCGCGCGGATCAGCGCGAAGTCGAGCACGGCGTCACGCGCGAGCATCGCGTGGGAGCTGCCGACCGCGACCGCGAGGCCGTCGACGCCGGTGGCCGCGGCGAACGCGGCCGCCTCGCCGGGATCGGTGCGCACCCCGGGCGCGTGGGCGCCGTCCTTGCCGCCGATCTCGCCGAGTTCGGCCTCCACCCACACCCCGTGCCGGTGGCACCGCTCCACCAGGGCGGCGGTCGCGGCGACGTTCTCCGCGTACGGCAGGGTCGCGGCGTCGAACATCACCGACGGCAGGCCCAGTGCGACGGCCTCCTCCACCAGGCCGGGCGAGGTGGCGTGGTCCAGGTGCACCGACACCGGCACCCGCGCGTCCTCGGCGGCGGACAGGGCGGCGTTCGCCAGAGGGCGCAGGGCGCCGTGGTAGCGCACGGTGTTCTCGCTGATCTGGAGGACGACCGGCGCGTCGGCCGCCTCCGCCGCCGTGACGATCGCGGTGACGTGTTCGAGCTGGATGACGTTGAAGGCGCCGAGGCCGCGGCCTTCGGCGACGGCCGCTTCGGCGAGCGGTCCGGTTCCCACGAGGGGCATGGGTGAGATCTCCTTTTGGGTGCAGGGGTTGGTGCAGGGGTTCGGGCAGGCCGCGCCGGGCGGGGGGCAGGGGGGGAGGGCGACCTCACTCCCGCGGCGCGGGCGTCACGGTGGTGCGGGGCAGGAGTTCGCGGTAGACGGCCGCGTCGAACTCCCCGGCGAGCGGAGCCGCTACGGCGGCGGCGGACAGCGCCACGGCCGTGCGGATCCGTTCCGGCCAGGGCCGGCCGTGCCGCAGTCCGGCGCTGAGCGCGGCGACCGCCGCGTCCCCGGCGCCCGTGGGATTGCCGGCCAGCCGGCGCGGCGGCCTCGCCCGCCAGGCGCCGTCGGGGGTGTCCGCGAGCAGGCCGTCCGCGCCCAGGGACACCGCCACGGACCCCGCCCCGGCGCGGCGCAGCGCGTCGGCGCCCGCCCTGACGTCCTCGGTGCCGAGGGCCTCGCACAGTTCCCGGGCATTGGGTTTCACCAGGGCCGGACCGGCCTCCAGCGCGGCCAGCAGGGGCGGGCCGGAGGTGTCGAGGACGGCCGGGACGTCCGACCGCCGGGCCAGCGCGACGAGTTCGGCGTAGGCGTCGTCGGGCAGTCCGCCGGGCAGGCTGCCGGACAGCACCACCACGGCCGACGGCCCGAGCAGCCGGCGGTAGTGCGCCCTGAACACCCGCCATTCCGCCGCGCTCACCGGGGGGCCCGGCTCCAGGAAGACGGCGGCGTCGCCGGCCTCCTCCTCCACCACGGTCACCGTCTGCCGGGTGGTCCCGGCGATCGTCATCAGCGCGTCGCGCATCCCGGAGGCGGCCACGTCCCGGCGTACCGACTCTTCCGGCGGCCCGCCCACCAGCCCGGTGACCACGGCGGTGTGCCCCAGAGTTGTCAGGACCCGGGCCACGTTCACCCCCTTGCCGCCCGCCCGGTGCCGGGCGGCGGCGAGCCGGTGGCTGCCGCCCGTGCGGATGCGGTCGACCGTGTACGTGACGTCGACGGCGGCGTTCAGCGTGACGGTGGTGATCACGAGAGGACCGCCTTCCGCCGGGCGGCCCCGCCGCCGCGTCCGGTGGCCCGCTCCCCGGCCAGGTCCAGGGCGAGCAGGGCGGCGCCCCGGCAGCCCGCGCGGTCTCCGAGTTCCGCGAGCACCAGCTCGGGCGGCCGGTGGAAGGCGAGCCGGTCCGCCAGGGCTTGGCGCAGAGGGTCGGCCAGGGCCGCCCCCGCGCGTGCCAGTCCTCCGCCGAGCACGACCGCGCCGGGTTCGCACAGCACGGTGTACGCGGCGAGACCGTCGGCCAGGGCGTGCACGGCGGACGCCCAGATCCGCGCGGCCACCCGCTCGCCCGCGCCGGCGCGTTCACGGACCTGCTCGGCCGTGACGCCGCCGTCCGGTCCATTCCTGCCGTCTGGTCCGTACTCGCCGTTCGGCCCGTTACTGCCGTTCGGCCCGTACCCGCCGTCCTGCCCGTTCCCGCTCTCCGGACCGTCCGGCCAAGCCGGCCCGTTCTCGCGCTCCGGTCGGTCCGACCCGTTTCCGCCGTCCGACCCGGTTCCGCCGTCCAGGCCGTCCAGGCCGTCCAGGCCGTCCAGTCCATCTGGTCCGTCCGGTCCATCCAGTCCGTCCGGCCCGGGGCGCCCCTTCCGGGCGCCGCCGGTCGCCCGGGCGTACCGGCGGGCGATCGCGGACGCGGAGGCGATCGCCTCCAGACAGCCCCGCCGCCCGCAGCCGCACCGCGGGCCACCCTGCCGGACGGTGAGATGGCCGAGTTCCCCCGCCCCGCCGCGGACGCCCTCCCGTACCCGGCCGTCGTGCACATGGGCGGCGGCGATGCCCGTGCCGAGGGCGACGAACAGGAAGTCGTCGTGGCCGCGCCCCGCGCCCAGCCTCCCCTCGGCCACCGCTCCGGCCCGTACGTCGTGCCCCAGGGCCACGGGCAGCGCCAGCCGTTCGGAGAGAACGGCGCGCAGCGGCACGTCGCGCCAGCCGAGGTTGGCGGAGTAGCGGGCCACCCCCCGGGCCGTGTCGACCAGGCCGGGCACGGCCACCCCGACGGCGAGCGGTGCCCGCCCGGTCAGGGCCCTGCTCTCGGCGGCGAGGGCGGCGGCGGTGTCGGCCACCGTGTCCACGACGGCCCGCGGGCCCCGCTCCCGGTGCGTCGCCCGGTGCACGGAGCGGACGACGTCACCGTCGCCGGTCACCAGCGCGGCCTTGATGCCGGTGCCGCCGAGGTCGACCGCGACCACCTGGCCGGGCGGCGGGCTGCTGCTTGTCATCGGGGGCGTCCTTCCGGGGAGGCGGTCAGGCGGGTGGGGCGGGGGAGGGAGCCGCGTCCGGCCGGCGGCCGGGGCCGGGCGGGCGTACACCGGGGCCGGGCCGTCTGCGGCCGGGCGCGGTCAGGTGAGCACGACGGAACGGGTGAGGTTGCGCGGCCGGTCCGGGTCCAGGCCGGCGGCCTCGGCACGGGCAACGGCCAGCCGCTGGGCGCGGATCAGGTCGGCGAGCGGATCGAGGTCCGTGTGCACGAGGGCGGCGCCGGTACGGGCGATGTCGTCGGCCAGCCCGGCCGGCACCCGACCGAAGACCCACACGGCGCGCCCGGGGGCGGCGATGCTGATGGGGCCGTGCCGGTACTCCATGGCCGGGTAGCTCTCCGTCCACGCCCCGGCCGCCTCCCGCATCTTCAGCGCGGCCTCGTCGGCCAGCCCGCAGGTCCAGCCGCTGCCGAGGAACGTCACCTGCCCGGCCTCGACCAGGCCGGGGTCCACGGGGGCGAGGAGGGCGCGGCGCGCGTCCGCGACGGCGGCCGTCAGGTCCTCCCCGAGATGGGCCCGCAGCAGCGCCAGGGCGGTGGTGGCGAACCGGGTCTGCACCACGGACCGTTCGTCGGCGAAGGGCAGCGCCACGACCCGGCCGGCCGCCGCGGCGACCGGCGTCGCCGGGTCCGCGGTGATCGCGGTGATCCGCTCGGCGGGCGTCTTTGGGACGGCACCCCGGACCAGGTCGAGGACCTCGGTGGTGGTGCCCGACCGGGTCAGCGCGACGATCCGGTCGTAGCGGCGGCCGGCGGGGAACTGCGAGGCGGCGAAGGCGTCCGTGCGGCCGTGGCCGGCGCTCTCGCGCAGGACGGCGTAGGACCGGGCGATGTACAGCGAGGTGCCGCAGCCGACCACGGCGACCTCCTCGCCGGCCGAGGGCAGTGCGTCATCGAGTCCGGCGGCGGTCTCGGCGGCGCGCGACCAGCACTCCGGCTGGGTGGCGATCTCGTCCTGGGTGAACGACACGTGAGGTCCTCTCTTCTCGGCGTTCGACGTGCGGCGTCCGGGGTCGCCCACGTCGTTGGAAAGGGATGGCGTCCCTGCCCGTGCCGGTGCCGGCACGGGTGCGAGGGTCAGCCGACGGGCACCTGCGCCGCGTCGGACAGCAGATGCCGTTCGCCCGTGGCGCAGGCGGCGTAGACGCCCGCGACGGCGGTCACGACCTGCCGTCCGTGGGCGGCGGGGACCGCGCAGGGCCGTTCGCCCCGTACGGCGGCGGTGAACGCGGCGAGCTGGTCGCGGAAGGCGGTCGGCACGTCGTCGTCGGACTCCCCGGCCAGCAGGACCGGGGCGCTGCCGTCGTCCGGGTGGAGCCGTGCGCCGGTGCCGCGGGACACGCGGAGGGTGCCGCGCGATCCGATGACGGTGAGTTCGTCGCGGGCGGGCAGCAGGGCGCTGGTGACCGTGATGTGGCCGACGGCTCCCCCCTCCAGCTCCAGCCGGGCCAGTACGTCGGTCTCCACCGGCAGGTCACCGCGGTGGGCCGCGGTCGCGGTGACCGCCGACGGGCGCCGTCCGGTGATCCACAGCAGCCGGTCCACGCAGTGGGTGCCGATGTTGATGAAGACGCCGCCGCCGGAGACCGCGGGGTCGAAGAACCAGGAGGGCCGGCTGCCGGGGCGGTAGTCGGTGCCGCGCCAGTCGTGGACGGCGAGGACGTCTCCGACGGCTCCGGCGTCCACGGCGGCCTTCGCGGCGGTCATCGGCGGCAGGAAGTGCTGGATGTGCCCCACGAAGAGGGTGACGCCGGCCTTCTCGCAGGCGCGTTCCATGGTCAGGCAGTCCTGCACGGTGGTCGCCATGGGCTTCTCGACCAGGACGTGCAGACCGGCTTCGGCGCCGTCGACGACGATGTCGGTGTGCAGGGCGTGCGGGGTGTTGACGACGACGGCGTCGACCAGGCCGGAGGCGATGAGGTCGCGGTGGTCGGCGAAGACCGCGGCGCCCAGCGGTCCGGCCACGCGGTGCGCGGTCGCGGCGACGACGTCGCAGACGGCGGTCACCCGGACGCCGGGGGTGACGCGGGCGGCCTCGGCGTGCAGGGCCCCGACGGCGCCGGCGCCGATCAGGCCGAGCCGGATGTCGGTCACGGGGTGTTCTCCTCGGGGGTCGTGGATCCGGCGGGCACGGACGTCGCTCCGCAGGACTGCCGGACGGTGACGGTGGGGCGCAGCAGGATCCGGCCGCGCGGTACGGCGGGTTCGTCGAGCCGCTGGAGCAGCGTCTGCGCGGCGATCCGGCCGAGCTGGTGCTTGGGCGGCGCGACCGCGGTGAGCGGGATGTCGGCGAGGTCGGCGATCTCGTCGTCGTAGGCGACCAGGGCCAGGTCGCCGGGGACGGAGCGTCCGGCCCGGCGGGCCGCGCCGAGCAGCAGCGCGGCCTGCCGGTCGCCGAAGCACACGGCGGCGGTGGCGCCGGCGGCGGTCAGCGCGGCCAGGCACCGGTCGGCCGCGGCGGGGGACCACTCCTCCCGGTCGGCGCGGAACTCGACGTGCCGTGCGCCGAGTTCGGCCACCGCCTGGTGGAAGCCGTCGGCGACCGGACCGGTGGTCGGGCTCTGGTCGCGCAGGACCAGGCCGATCGCGCGGTGGCCGAGGCCGGCGAGGTGGCGGACGGCGTCGTAGGCGCCGGCCTCGTGATGGGTGCACACGGAGGTGTTGGTGGCGGCGAGGGAGGGGTCGCGCCGTTCGATCAGGACGGTCGGCACGGGCAGTGACGCCAGCCGTGCCAGGACCGTCAGGGCCGGCTCCGGTCCGAGCAGGGTGGGGACGACGAGCAGTCCGTCGACGCCCTCCTCCAGCATGTCCCGCAGTTCCTTCGCCTCGCGGACCTGGTCGTAGTTGGAGCAGGCGAGCAGCAGTCGGGCGCCGGCGGCGGACAGGGTCTCCTCGATGCCCTGGAGGACCTTCGGGTAGTAGAACGCGGTGTCGGGCACGAGGACGCCGACCAGCGCCCGCCCGGGAGCGGGTGAGCTCGGCGGGACGACGAAGGTGCCCGAGCCCTGCCGGCGCACGACCAGTTGCTCGGCGACCAGTTCGTCCACGGCGCGGCGGACCGTGCTCACCGAGGTGCCGCTGGCCTCGGCGAGCTCCTTCTCGGTGGGCAGCCGTCCGCCGGCCGGCCAGGTCCCCTGGAGCACCTGCCGCCGCAGTTCGGCGGCGAGTTGACGGAACTTCAGGTCGCGGGCGCCGGTGTTCATGGTCGTCGTTCCCCCTGTCGTGTGGCTCACTTGACCGAGCCGACGGTCATTCCCTCGATGATCCGTCGGCCCAGCCACACGTAGCAGGCGAGCACCGGAAGGACCACGATGGTCACCCCGGCGAACAGTCCGCCCCAGTCGGCGCCGTTGTACTGCATCTGCTGGAGCAGGCCGAGCAGGGCCAGGGAGAGGGTCTGGCGGTCGGTGGTCTGGAGGAAGACCAGCGCGAACACGGTCTCCCCCCAGTGCTGGATGACGTTGAGGATCAGCACGGTGACCAGGCCGCCCCGGGCCATCGGCAGCATCACCTGCCAGAAGGTGCGCAGCGGTGAGGCCCCGTCGAGGGCCGCCGCCTCCTCCAGCTCGGCCGGGAGGGTGGAGAAGAAGCCGGTGAGGAAGAACACCGCGAACGGCAGCGAGGTCGCCACGTAGACGAGCACCAGCCCGAACAGGCTGTTGACCAGGCGGAGCTGGTTCATCACGACGAACAGCGGGAGCATCACCACCTGCGCGGGGATGCCCAGGCCGAGGGCGAAGAACAGGGTGAGTGAGCCGTTGAAGCGGGTGGTGACCCGGCTGAGGACGTAGGCGGCGGGCGCGGCCAGCAGCACGGTGACCACGGCGGTGCCCGCCACGACCACGACGGTGTTGACGGCGGCCTGCCCGAACAGTCCGCCGGTCCAGGCGCGGGCGTAGTTGTCCCACTGCGCGACCTGCGGGATCCGCCAGGGCGAGCTGAAGATCTCGTCGGCGGTCTTCAGGGACGACAGCAGCAGCCACAGTCCGGTCAGGACGTTGAAGGCGGCGAACAGCCAGACCAGGGGGACGCCGGCGATCCGGCCTGCGGTGAGCCGGGACAGCCGGCGGGCGAGGGGGCCGGGGCGCCGGCCCGGGCTGACGACAGCCATCGGGGATGACCTCCGGGAGAGTAGGGGGCCGGGGGCGGCGGATGCCGCTCCCGCGCGGGAGCGTCGTCGGGTGTCAGTACTGGACGGCGTCACGGCGCATGACCCGCCGGATGAGGACGACGAGGACACCGACGAGGGCGAGCATCACCACGGCGCTCGCGGAGGCGGAGCCGTAGCGGGGGACGCCGCCGGAGGCGAAGGCCTCGCCGTAGGTGTAGAGGGCGGTGTTCCACACGCCGGTGTCGGGCATCTGCCCGGCGGCGCCGGCGAAGGCGTAGATGAACTCGAACACCTTGACCGCGGAGATCGTCCACAGCACCGCGCACACCCCGACCACGTCCCACATCAGCGGCAGGGTGACGTGCCGGAACTTCTGCGGCGCGTTGGCGCCGGCCAGCTCGCAGTCCTCGTACAGCTCCGGCGGGATCTGGTCGACCGCGGCCATCAGGATGGTGGTGTAGAAGCCGGTCGACGTCCACACCAGGCCGATCATGATGACGGAGAAGAGATGTTCCTGCCCCAGCCAGTTGGGCGGGTCGTCGACGCCCGCCAGCCGGGCGACGGCGTCGACCAGGCCGTCGCTCTGGAACAGGAATCCCCACAGGATCGCCAGGACGACGCTGGGCACGATGTTGGGGAAGAACAGGATGGACCGGGCCGCCTTGCGGCCCTTCATGTCGCGCAGGAACATGGTCAGCCCGAAGGAGACCAGGAAGGTCAGCCCGCCCACGCCGAGGATGATCCACAAGGTGTTGGCGAAGGCGTGGTGGAACGTCGGGTCCTGGAGCAGCCGGCGGTAGTTGTCCAGGCCGACGAAGGACATCGGGCCCGCGCCGGCCCATTCGTTCAGGCTCAGCCAGAGCGTGTAGAGCGAGGGGCCGGCGAAGAAGACGACGTAGACCGCGGCGGCCGGCAGCAGCAGCGGCCAGAACAGTTTCCGGCGGCGCGCGGCCAGCGGGCTGGGCCGGGCGCCGGCCCGGCCGGCGTCGGCCGGCCGGCCGGGGCGGGAGCGGGCGGCCGCGCCGACGCGGGCGGTGTCGGTGGCGGTCACGACGCCGTCTCCCAGTAGCCGGCGGAGTCGTGCGCGAGCTCGGCGGCGAAGGCCTTCGCGGTGAGACGGCCGGTGATGAAGCCGGTGTTCAGCGGCAGGAACACCTTGGTGTACCAGTCGGCCGCGGTCTCCTTCACACCGTCCAGCGTCTTGACGACCTCGCGCGACTCCAGCGCTTTCTGCGCGTCGGCGAGTTCGGCGGGGGCGGTGATGTCGGAGCGCGGGGTGAGGTTCTTGGCCTTCGAGGCGATGCCCTGGAGGTGCTCGCGGGCGAGGAAGTAGGCGATGAACTTCTGGGCTGCGGCCGCGTTCCTCGCCTTCTTCGGGATGGAGAAGCCGATGAGGGAGATGTCCTGGGAGGTGTCGCCGCCGTCGGTGAACGCGGGGAACGGGAAGGACCGGTAGGCGAAGCCCGACGGCGCGAACGCGGCGGTCTCGCTGGGCGCGAAGGTCCCCAGCAGCAGGAAGTCCGACTTGCCCTTGGCCCATTTCTGCTGCACGGCGGGCCACTTGGAGCCGTCGTAGCCCTCGGTGAAGCCCTTCGCGGAGACGAGGTCCTCGACGCGGCGCAGCGCGTCGACGAACCCGTCCGCCTTCAGCAGCGCCCCGCTCCTGTCCTTGGCGGCCTTGCCGAAGGCGCCGGGACCCAGGCCGCGCAGGACGGCGTAGTACGTCCAGTAGGCGGCGTAGTCGGGGATGTCCGCGTCGAGGGCGAGCGGGCCGTCGCCGCGCTCGCCACGCCGGGCGGCCAGCAGGTCGGTGAACTCCGCCCAGGTGGCGGGTGGTTGCGAGACGACGTCGGGCAGGGCATGGCCGTCGAACCACAGCTGGGTGGTCAGCACCTCGTAGGGGATCTGCCACAGCGTCTTGTCCGCGGTGTTGAGATCGGTGTACTTGGCCGGGATCACGCTGCCGACGGTGGCGCCCGACTCGCCCGGTATCGGCAGGTCCAGCACGGGAGTGAGGTCCAGGGCCTGTCCGGTGGCGTGCAGCTGGGCGTAGGCGAAGCGGTCGGCGGAGTCGACGAGGTCGGCCGGCACGTTCGCGGTGTTCAGGGTGGGCGCGAGCTGCTGGACGACCTGCCGGCCCTTCCACTGCACGGTCACCTTGACGCCGGTGTCGCGGGTGAACTGTTCGACGGCCGCCTGGAGGACGGTGGCCTGGGGCTCGTTCTGCTTCCACATCGACCAGTAGGTGAAGGAGGAGTCCCCGTCGCCGCCGACCGCGGATCCCGTGCCGCACGCCGTGGCCAGCCCGGCCGTGGTGGCGAGGGCCGCGGCGAGTACGGCGCGACGGGAGAGGGGGCGGCCGTGCTCTCCGGCGACCGCCGGTGTTCTGGCTGAGAACATGCGTGCGCTCCTGTGGTGGTGGCCTGAATCGGGAGGTGGGGGGAGAGGAAGTAGCCAAATGATTGGGCGCGCTTCATAGGGGAGTCAACGGCCCTTTGACGTAATGAATTACGTATGACTCGGCATTCACCCGGAGTATTTCCCGCTGGTTACGCGCCTCTTACGCGATTCATCTGCCAGTCATATGGCCTGAGCGGTTGACTCGGCGGGGTGCTCGCCTCAATGATGCGGAGCGTCGACGTGGCCGGATCCCCGCAGACGAAAGCGGCGCCCCCGCCCCTTGGAGGAACGGAAACGCCGTTGTCCTGTCTCTCGAACCGGCCCGCCGGTGGTCAGCCGTGGTAGGTGGCGCAGCCGTTGCCGTCCGGGGCGTCGGCGCGCTCGGTGTGCGAGTGGACGCCGGCGCGGGCGCCGGCGGGCTTGCTCTCCCGGTGGCCGGGGCCGGCCGCGTAGGCCAGCGGCGGGGCGATCGCCTGGGCGTCCGCTCCCTCGCCGACCCACAGCCCGATGAACAGCGCGGCGGTCGCCTCCAGGAGTCCCGCCCGTTCCAGTCCGCCGCCGGCGACGGGTTCGCAGCCCGTGTCGCGAACCAGCTCGGCTGCGCGTGCGAGGGCCGTCTCGTCGTCCCCGCAGACCGGCACGGCCAGGGGCCTGCCGCCGAAGACGGGTGGCCGCATGCGCCAGACGTCCTCGTGGCAGAGGTTGAAAGCCTTGACCACATGGGCTCCCGGTGCCGCCGCGGCCAGTTGCCGCGCCGCCGAGGGGCCTCCTTCCGTCAGCAGCCGGAAGCCCGGCCCGACCGGGTTCGAGCAGTCGAGCAGTACCTTGCCCTCCAGGTCCGCGCGCAGTTCCCGTGCCACGTCCGCGCCCGCCCCGAAGGGCAGCGCCGCCAGCACCACCTCCTGACCGGACCCGGCCGCCGAGCGCAGACCGGCGGGCTTCGCGCCGGCTCCGATGCGCGTCGCGAGCCGCTCCGCCTTGCGTGCGTCCCGTCCCCCGATGGTCACCTCGTGGCCGGCCCGTACCCAGTGAGTGGCGAGCGCGTCGGCCATGTTGCCCGTGCCCAGTACGCCGATCCTCATCCGACGTTCCCCTTTCCGCGTCTGTGTCGAGCGTTCACACCGACGTTAGGGGGCCGTTCGGGCACCATTCGGTACGTGACGACCGACGCCTTCCTCGCCGACTGCCGTGCCCGCCTCGCCTTCGACCTGTTCTCCCACACCTGGAACCCCGTGGTGCTCCGGGCGCTGCGCGACGGCCCCCGGCGCCCGGTCGAACTGCGGGAGGGGATCGGGGGCATCAGCTCCAAGGTCCTCACCGAGACACTGCGGCGGCTGGAGTTCAACGGACTGGTCGACCGCCGGCGAGACCCGGACGCGCCGTCACGGGTGGAGTATCGGCTCACCGCTCTGGGGCGGACCTTGCTGGCGCCCGTCGAAGCCGTCGGCGCGTGGGCCTTCGCCCACGGCGACGAGGTCATGGCCGCCCAGGAAGCAGCGTGCACTCCCGCCCCGCAGTCCCCTCCCGCTGCTTGCTAGTGCTCGCGGGCTTCTACCCAGTGCTCGCGGGCTTCTACGGCGGGCCGGGTTCGTTCGACCGCCGTCGCTGTGCCTGGCGGGTCGCGCCGCGCGGGTGCCGACCCGCCAGGACCCGGCGACGGCCGGTTCACCGGGAGCGTGCGACGGCCTCCAGGACCTCGTGGACGGTCTTCGCGGGGCGGCCGATGGTGGCTTCCAGTGTGGGGTCGGTGACGTCGAACTCGCCCTCGCGCGACGCGGCGAACATCGTCAAGGCGAACTCCGCGGCCGCCCGCGGCATCCCGCCGGCGACCGCTGCGGCCGTCCACTCGTCGTCGTCCACGACGACTCGGGCGATGGTCCGGCCGGTGACGCGGCTGAGGATGTCGGCGACGTCGGCGAAGTCCAGCGTGTGGGGGGCTGTCAGCGGCGGCGTGATCCCTTCGAGTGCTCCCTCCTCCGTCAGGGCGAGGGCCGCGACTTCTGCCAGGTCCTCGTGGGCCGTCCAGGACACCGGGCCGTCCTGCGGCACGGCGAGCGTGCCCGTCTCCAGCGCCGCGCCGATGTAGGCGTCCAAGGTGGAGGCGTAGAACCCGTTGCGGAGGGCGGTGTAGGGGACTCCTTGCCGCTCGAGGTGCTCCTCGGTGGCCGCGTGGACCTTCTGCGGCGGGAAGAGCGACGTGGGAGAGGCGGCCTGGTGGCTGGTGTACACGATGCGTTGGGCGCCCGCTTCCCGTGCGGCGTCGACGGCGGCGCTGTTGGCGGTCAACGCGCCGCCACCCCGGATGGCCGCGGAGACGACCAGGACGCGCTCGGCACCTTCGAAGGCGTGTTTCAGACTGTCGGGTTCGGTGAAGTCTCCCGCCCGGACCCGGACGCCGCGCTCGGCGAACTCGGCGGCCCTGCTCACATCGCGCACACTGACGCCGATGCTGTCGGCCGGCACCCGCTCCAGCAGGCGGTCGACGATCAGCGACCCTAGGCGGCCGGTGGCTCCCGTGATGATCAGCACTGAGGGCTCCATCCCATGTTGTTTCCAGTGGAACGGAAATTACAGTACCAGTGATATTTCCGTTGATTGCAAACCTTGCGTCCGTCCGAGGGCTGACCGGCGGCCGTCAGGCATGGTCAGGGGCTTCGAGTCGATCGGACCACGGACCACGAAGGGATCGTGATATCGCCGATAACATCGCTGTCACATGTGAGCGATACCATCGACGCCATGGCATCGAACACGCAGCGGCGAGACATCACCCGGGACCGCATCGTGAAGGCCGCGGCTGACCTGCTGCGTGAGCAAGGGCCGGCCGCGGTCACCACGCGCCGCGTGGCCCACGAGGCCGGGCTGCAGCCTCCTGCCCTGTACCGCTTCTTCCAGGACAAGGACGACCTGCTGAATGCCGCGGCAGAGCACGTCTTCGCCGAACACGTGGCGAGCAAGGAGACCACCGCGCCCTCCGGCGACCCTGTGGAAGACCTCCGCGCCGGCTGGGACACGCAGATCAGCTTCGGGCTGGCCAATCCGTACGTCTACGGCCTGTTGCTCGACCCGGCCCGCGCACGCGACACCCCGGCACAGGCCAAGGGCGTGCTGATCCTCGCCGAGCGAGTGCACAGGATCGCCGCCGCCGGGCGGCTTCGGGTGAGCGAGGAACGCGCCGTCAACCTCATCCGCTCAGCGGGTGTCGGAACCGTCCACACCCTGCTGACCCTGCCACCGGAGCAGAGCGACCCGCACCTGGCCGACGCCGCCTTCGACGCGATCGCTCGCGCCATCCTCGCGGATGAGCCCGCTGTCCCCACCCAGGACCAGGCGGCCGTCGTTGCGGCCTTCCGCACCCTCGTGCCCGAACTGCCCGGTCTCAGCAGAACTGAGGCCGCGCTCCTCGACGAGTGGCTGCAACGCTGATCCATCGGCGAAGGTTCGACCACCACCTCCGGGAACCAGGCCGAGGCACACACTGTTCCGTGCCCCATTCACGGAACTGCGGACAGAGCCCGGTTCGACGAGCGTGAACACCGCGCGTACTCCGAAGCCCAGTTGGCGCCGCCGGCGCTGTCGATGGCGACGTCGGTGTCGCGGACCGTCTCGGCGACGTCCTGGGTGCGGTGGTCGACGAGTTCATCGGCGCCGAGCGTGTGCGGCAGGTCGTGCTCGGCGGCGCGGGCGGTGCCGATCGCATCGACGGTGCGGCCACCGGCACGGTGCCGAGATGGTCGCGCCGGGCCCGTGGTCCGGTCGGGGGAGGGCGGCGGTGGTCGGCGCGATGTGCGGGCGCAGTGTCGCCCGGATTCGGTGCGGGCGCCACCGGTGGGGTGGCAAAGACCGCCGCCGGATCCCGGATTCACCCGTTCGGTCCGTCCCGGTTCACCCCCGCCGGGGGAAGTGGCTTTCACTCGTAGGGAGGAAGGAGGCCCACCGGCAGGCATCGCCGTGCATGCCGACGCTCAGCAGGAGACAGCAGTCCTCTCCCTCTCCACGGCACGGCCACTGCTCGTCCCGTCGTACGGAGGCGGCCAGGTCCCCTCACGTGGTCGCCATCAGCCCCTACCGATCACCGGCCTCCCCCCGAGGACGCCGGTCCCCGTGCGCGCGCATCGAGGCCGTCGGTCACGCAGACCCGCGCTGACCAGGGAAAACGGTCCATCGCGTGCCTGTCCGGCAGAGTGAAAGGTTCCGTCCCATGCCCGTTCTGTGCCGTCCCGCCGTCAACGTCCCCGAGCACGTCATCACCGCGGAGCAGACGCTCGCCCTGGCAGAGCGTCAGCACGCCGACCACGACCAGCTCGCCCTCGTGCTCAGGCTCATCCGCAACACCGGGGTGAGCAAACGCCACATCATCCAGCCCATCGAGCAGACCCTGCTCCACCCCGGCTTCGAGGAACGCAACCACACCTACGAGGTGCAGGCCAAACAGCGGGTGCCCGCCGTCGTACGGCAGGCCCTGGACAACGCCGAGCTGGTACCGGACGAGATCGACGCCATCATCTACGTCTCCTGCACCGGCTTCATGATGCCGTCGCTGACCGCCTGGCTCATCAACCGCATGGGCTTCCGTCCGGACACCCGGCAACTGCCCATAGCCCAACTGGGCTGTGCGGCCGGCGGCGCGGCGATCAACCGGGCCCACGACTTCTGTGTCGCCCACCCCGGCAAGAACGTCCTCATCGTCTCCTGCGAGTTCTGCTCCCTGTGCTACCAGCCGACCGACCTGGACGTCGGATCGCTGCTGTCCGACGGGCTGTTCGGCGACGCGGTCGCGGCGGCGGTCGTACGCGGCGAGGGCGGCCGGGGGCTGGGCCTGGAGCGCAACGCGTCCTACCTGATCCCCCACACCGAAGAGTGGATCTCCTACGCCGTCAAGCCGACCGGGTTCCACTTCCGGCTCGACAAGCGCGTCCCGACCACCATGGAACCCCTCGCCCCGGTCCTGCGTGATCTCGCCGCCGCACACGGCTGGGACGCCTCACGCCTCGGCTTCTACATCATTCACGCGGGCGGCCCCCGCATCCTCGACGACCTGTGCCGTTTCCTGGGCGTCGAACCGCAGGCCTTCCGCCACAGCAGGGCCACGCTCACCCAGTACGGGAACATCGCCAGCGCCGTCGTCCTGGACGCCCTCGGCCGCCTGTTCGAGGAAGGCGGAGTCCCGGACGGAACGCCCGGCATCATCGCCGGCTTCGGCCCCGGCATCACCGCCGAGATGGCCGTGGGCCGGTGGGCCGACGCACCGGTGCCGGAGCTCGCGGCCCGCTACGCGACCGGGCGGCTGACCGCCGCGATGCCGGCGGCCAGGCGGGTCGGGCCGAGGGCGCCGCAGACGGTCGGCCGCTGGCCCGTGCCCCAGGCGTGACGGGGCGCCGGCCGTGATCCGCGCATGGCCTCCGTTCCGCTGAGGCGGCGGATCCACCGGCCGCCGGGGCCCGGTCCCGACCACCACCGTCTTCCGGCAGCGGCCGTCCCCACCCACCCGGCCCGCCGCATCGGCGGGCCGGGCCTGCGTTCCGCACCACCGAGCGACTGCTCGCGCGTCAACCGCCGAGTGCCCGCTCGGCGCGCATCCGGTCCGTGCGGGGCGGGCCGCCGGGCAGGAGGTCGGCCTGGGGTGCGGGAAGGCCGTACAGGGAGTACAGGCGACGGCGGATCGCCTCGGCCGGGTACTGGTCGCCGTAGACGGCGGTCTTGAAGATCACGCCTTCCAGGACGCTGCGCAGCAGCACCTCCTCGACCGCCGGGTCCTCGGCCCCGCGGGCGGCGAACAGCGCGCGCAGTCCGTCCTCCAGGGCCACCACCCGTTCCTCCTTGCGGGACTCGGCCGCCGCGAACAGGGGATGCGTGGCCGGGTTGATCACCAGGCTGAGCGTGATCCGCTGGACGGGAACCGTGGCGACCGCCAGGGCCATGACCCCGTCGATGATCGCCGCCAGACGCTCGTCGGGCGTGCCGGTCACCTCCACGAGCGCGGAGACCCCGTCCAGGTAGCGGTCGAGCAACTCGTCCACCAGGTTCCGCTTGCCGGGGAAGTAGTACGTGAGCAGACCGCGGGAGACGCCGGCCCGGGTGGTGATCTCCGAGATGGTGGCGTCGTGGTACCCCTTCTCGGCGAAGACCTCCAGGGCCGCCGCGAGGATCCTCTCCCGCGACTGCGCCCGCAGTTCCTCGTTGGCCTCCGCCGACCGTGGCGACACGTGCCACCCCACTCCCGCTCGTTCCTGGTCCCGCGCCGGACTGGTCCAACCCGGCGCGCGACCATTGTCGCCGTCTCTCCCCGACACCCCGTCACCGGTCCGGTATCCGGCCCGCCCGACCTGCGCTCACGGTCGTACGGGCGGCGGTTCACCGGTCGTTCGGGACGGCCCAACTCCGTTGCCGCGCAAGGCGATCGGGATTCGGTGTTTTGGTTGGCTAGCTGTACAGTCAACGCGGGTTCCAGCCGCCTCGCGGTCAGCGCGGGCCATGCTGCCCACGGCTGCCCGGTGCCGTACGGGTGTCGGCACCGGGAGTCGTCTTTCGGTTCACGAGGAGGAGTGCACACAGTGGTGAGCAAGGAACAGCTCAAGGCGGACATCCACGCGGCCTTCGACGCCGCCGTGCCCGACGGCGCGGGCTACACCAAGGTCTACGCCTCGGACATGAAGGAGCGGAACTTCGTCGTCTACCGCAGCACCACGGTCTACAACTACGCCGTGGGCTTCAGACCGGGCAGCACCGAACTCGTCATCGTCCCGGTCGACGAGGACAACGGCCGGGTCTCGGCGGGCGCACCGGTCGTCATCACCGACGCCAACCGCGGTGCCGTGAAGAAGCGCGATCTCCAGGGCCGTTTCCACATCTCGACGACGGACGGCCGGAAGTTCCGCCTGTCCGTCATCCCGTCGGTTCCGAAGATCACCGCCGGCTTCTACCAGCTGCCGGTGGACCAGAAGGCCGAGTACGAGGCCTTCCAGGAGGTCAGGAACCTCATCTGCGCCTGACGGCGGACGCCCTCGCCGGGCGGCATACGCGGCCGTCCGGCGTGAGAAGGCCGGCCGGGTGGGGAAGCCCCGCGGTCCAGGCGCCCTCGTCCGCTGCGTACTCCCGGACCAGGGAGCGGACGAGGGCGCCGGTGAGGGGGTGGTCGCGGTAGTGGCGGGCCCATTCGGCGTGCGGCCACCGGCGGTTCTCGTCCCTCGGCGCGTACGGACGGCGGCGCCCGGCGCTCAGGGTCTCCTCGATGCCGCGGGCCAACCGCCTGGTCACGTCGACACGGCCCCGGAGCCGCTCCGCCCGGCCGTTGCCGGGCTCCAGCAGGTCTTCCACGCGTTCAGCCATGTCGTGATCTCCGCAGGGACCACTGACGGGCCCTCGACCGTGCGCGGCACCGGCGAACGCGCCCGAACGGGAATGGTTGCAGTGATGTGCAGTGACATCCGTCACGCAGCCTTCTCGTATCAACGTTGTCCGGTAGTACATGGCGCCTGGGCGACATAGGCGGATGTGGGCTAGTGAAACAGACAAACGGCGCACGGTCCGCGACGGTGGGGGCCCGATCCGGATCCTTCACGCCGCCCGCCCGCCGCGGGCGATCTGCTGGCGGAGTGTCAGGCGGTGTCGCCGTCGCGGTGAGGTGGGCCAGCACACCTGTGTGCCGGATTCAAGGGGCTGGGGAGACTACGAGGGCAGGTAGTAGCGACCTTCGTTGCCGCTCGCTCACACAGGTTCAACAATGACGGCCCCGGACGGCGTCACCGCAGGTCAGGCCCAGCATCCATGCAGTGCCGAGCCTCCCGGGGGCGCCAGGAGACGACCGAGCGAGGGACCGTATGAGCAAGCACCGCAGGAAGACGAGCCACCGCCACATAGCCATCGCCGCCGTCGCGCTCGGCGCGTTGGCGATACCGTCCGCCGCCATGGCGTGTCTGGGCGACCCGAGCGCCGAGGGTACGCAGAGCGCCGAGTCCGCCGGGCAGGGGAAGAACTGGACGAACGCGTCCTGGGAGCAGCGGTCGACGTCCGACGACCCGACCGCACAGCCGTCGGCGTCCGCGTCCGCGGCGGCCACCGCCCCGGCCTCGACGGCAGCGGCCGACCCCGCCGCGACCGCCGCCGCCTCCGCGAGCACCTCCGACGCGGCGGCCACGGCGTCCGACGCGGTGACCCGCGTCGTGGCCCTCGTCAACAGTGAGCGCGGCAAGGCCGGTTGCTCCCCGCTGACGCTGAACGCGAAGCTCACGAAGGCCGCCCAGGACCACAGCGCGGACATGGCGCTCCACAGCAACATGTCGCACACCGGTTCCGACGGCTCCGATGCCGCGGAGCGCCTCACGCGCGCCGGCTACAGCTGGAGTTCCTACGGCGAGAACGTCGCCTACGGATACTCCAGCGCCGAAGAGGTCATGGCGGGCTGGATGTCCAGCCCCGGCCACAAGCGCAACATCCTGAACTGCGATTTCAAGGAGATCGGCGTCGGCCTCGCGCAGCCCGGCAACTACTGGACACAGGACTTCGGCTCGGCCCGCTGACCGCCCGGCCCGCTGACCGTTCGTCCGTGACCGTCCGTCCGTGACCGCCCGTCACCGCTGCCCGTCGCTGTCGGCTCCCGCCATGCGCGACAGGAACCGGGTGAGACCCGACTGCATGCCGGCGTAGTCGGCGCTCGGGCCGGCCGGGACCTTGAACACATGGTCGCGGACCGGTTCGAGCACCTGGTCCAGGGAACGCTTGGCGGCACGGATCGCGGCGGGAGGATGGTCCGTGATCGCCGCGAGCAGGTGGTCGGTGGCGGTGCGCAGTTCCGCCGAGGGCACGCTGAGCGTGGCCAGCCCCATGCCGACCGCCTCCGCACCGCCCACCAGACGTCCGGTGTAGAGCAGGTCCCGCGCCCGGGCCGGACCGGTCAGGAGTGCCAGCCGCGCCGCGAAGGCGGGGGGCACCAGGATGCCCCAGCGCGCGATGGGCATGCCGATGCGCGCCTCGTCCGCGACGACACGGAGGTCGCACACACAGGCCAGTTGGCAGCCGGCGCCGACGGCCGCCCCGGACACCTGTGCGATGGCGGGCACGGGCAGGCGCTCGACGGCGCGGAAGGCCTCCTCCATGGCGGCGAAGGCGTCGTCGATCTGCTCGGGGTCGGCGCCGAGCCACTCGCGCATGTCGGATCCGGCGCTGAAGGTCGCCGTCCCGCCCCCGGTGACGACCACCGCGCCGAGGGAAGGGTCCTGGCACAGGCCGTCGAGGAGTTCGGTGAGGGCCCGCCAGTCGCCCACGCCGAGCGCGTTGGCACGCCGGCCGTCGCCCACCCGGATGGTCGCCACGGGCCCTTCGCGCCGCAGGCCGACGCGCGCGCTGCCGGCGGTCATCGGACGGCTCCGGCGGCGCGCAGCGCGGCGATCTCGGCAGGGGCGTATCCGTTCTCGGCGAGTACGTCGTCGGTGTGCTGACCCAGCAGCGGTGCGGCGGTCCGCAGATGGACCGGGGTGTCACTGAGCTTGAGGGGCGAGCCGACCGTGCGCAGCCGGCCGAGGGTGGGATGGTCCAGCTCGGCGACCATCGAGCGGGCCCCCGCCTGCGGGCCGGCCAGTGCCTCGGCGACGGTGGCGATCGGTGCGCAGGGCACGCCCGCCGCCTCCAGCAGCTTGGCCCACTCCTCCCGGCCGCGCCGCTGGAGGGCGGCCTCGAGCAGCGGCACGAGCTGGTCCCGGTTGCGGACCCGGTCGGGATTCGTGGCGAACCGCGGGTCGTCGGCCAGGTCGGCGCACCCCACCGTCTCGGCGAACAGCCGCCACAGCTTGTCGTTGCCCGCGGCGACCATGAGGTGTCCGTCGGCGGTGGGCAGCGCCTGGTACGGCACGATCGTGGGGTGGGCCGAGCCGTGCGGGCGGGGCGGCTGCCCGGTGGCGAACCAGCCCTGGGCGACGTAGGTGAGCCAGGCGAGCTGCCCGTCCAGCAGCGAGACGTCCACGAGCTGTCCCCGCCCGGTGCTCCGACGTGCCTGGAGCGCCGCGAGGATGCCGATGACGGCCCACATGCCCGCGCCGATGTCCGCGGTGGCCACCCCCGGCCGGACCGGCGACTGCCCCGGCTCACCGGTGATGCTCATCATGCCGCTCTGCGCCTGGGCGATGGCGTCGTAGCCGGGCTGGGACGCCCACGGCCCGGTCTGGCCGTAGCCCGAGACCGACGCGTACACCAGGCGGGGGTTGCGCGCGGCCAGTTCCTGATAGCCCAGGCCGAGGCGTTCGGCGGTGCCGGGGCGGAAGTTCTCGACCAGCACGTCCGCCTGGTCGGCCAGACGGAGTGCCACCGCCAGGCCTTCGGGGGACTTGAGGTCCAGGGCGATTCCGCGCTTGTTCCGGTTGGCGGAGAGGAAGTAGGCGGCCTGGTCGCCCTGGAAGGGCGGACCCCACTGGCGGGTGTCGTCACCGGTCCGGGTGTTCTCGACCTTGATCACATCGGCTCCGAGGTCGGCGAGGACCATGGTGGCCAGCGGGCCCGACAGGATGCGCGACAGGTCGAGCACCCGGATGCCCGCCAGCGCGCCGGACCGCGTCAGGTCGTCTTCGTCGCCGTGCGCCGCCGTGCCGTCGTCGTGCCGGGGTATGTCGTCGTCGTGCCGGGACATGCCGTCGCCGTGCGCCGTCATGCCGTGCTCGTCGCCGTGCGCCGTCAAGCCGTCGTCGTGCGCCGTCGTGCCGTCGTCGTGCCGCGTCATGTCGTTGTCGTGCGAGGGGGCGGAGGAGGACATGGTGGAAGAGCCCTTCGTGCGCGTGCTGGTGATGCGGTACGTGCCGTGCGGAGCCGGGAAGAGCCGGCGGACGGTCAGTGGGCGGGCAGCGGCTGGGGCGCGGCCAGGCGGTCGACGAAACCGGCGGCGAGGTCCGCCGCCCGACCGGCGGCACCGGTGCCGTAGACGTGGAAGTCGGGCCGGATGAGGACCACGTCCGCCGACAGGTCGTCGAGCCAGGAGGCGTAGGTGCCGTCCACGTCCTCCACCACGCTCACATCGGCGTCCCCGACGCCGTGGAGGGCGACACGGCTGACGCCGAGCCGGTCGAGACGGCGGTGGAGGTCCTGGGGGAGCGCGGTGAGCGACGCGGCGTGACGCGCGACGAGGGCCGCCGGCCCGTCGAAGGCGTCGTCGAACATCACCGGGGCCCCGAGGCCCAGCCGGACACGGCCCTGGCGGGCGAGCGACCCCCCGGCCGGGCCCTCGTGGAGGCCGGGGCCGAGACCGGGGCGGGGCGGCGCCGGCGGTTTCATGCCCATGTTCCAGTCGGCGGTCATACGGGCGTCCCGTGCCGCGGCCGCCTCCGGGTCGGTGAGACAGATGATCCGGCCGAGTTCCATGGAGAACTCCACGAACGCCCGGGCGTGCCGGAGGCGTTCGGAGCCGTAGGTGTCGAGGATCCGTTCACCGGCCAGGCCGCGCAGGACGGCGTCGAGCTTCCAGCCGAGGTTCATCGCGTCGCGGGCGCCCGCGCCGAGTCCCTGCCCGGCGAAGGGCGGCATCAGATGGGCGGCGTCCCCGGCGAGCAGCACGCGGCCGGCCCGCCAGTCGGTGGCCCAGCAGGCCTGGAAGGTGTAGACGGAGTGCCGTTCGAGCTCGGCCGTGGCCGGGGTCAGACCGTACGGCGCCAGCAGCTTCCAGGCGGTCTCGGCGCTGTTGAGCGACTCCCGGCTCTCCTCGGGCAGCCGCATGAACTCCCAGCGGCGCCGTCCGGGGCCGCCCGGCACCATCGTCGAGGGCCGGCGGGCGTCGCAGCTCTGCGCCGCGATGTGGGGGAAGCGCACCTCGGGGCGGGGCTTCACGTCGACGACCAGCCAGTCGTAGAAGTAGCCCTCGTCGTGCCAGTCGAGGCCGGCCCACCGGCGCACCCTGCTGTTGGCGCCGTCCGCGCCCACGAGCCACGCCGACCTCACCGTGCGTTCCGTGTCCGAGGTGCCGCCGCGCACCGTGAGCGTGACGGCGTCGGCGTCCTGCTCCAGGGCGACGGCCTCCCAGCCGCGGCGCACGGTGACGTTCGGCATCCGGGCGATCAGGGTGTCGAACGCGTCCTCCAGCGACGGCTGGTGGAAGAAGTAGGTGTTGTACCAGCCGGACTCGCCCCGCCCGCTCCAGTCCACCTCGACCAGGGTCCGGCCCTCGCCGTCGCGCCACACGTACATGTCGTCGTAGGGCTGGGTGATGGCGGGAACGGTGTCGGGCGACAGGCCCACGGACTGCAGGATGCGGGCGAAGTCCGAGCAGTGGGTCACCGCGCGGGGCAGTGGGTAGCCGGCGGTGTTGCGGTCGACGACGAGGACCTGGTGGCCGCGCCGGCCCAGGTGGATGGCGAGCAGCTTGCCCACCGGGCCGAAGCCGACGATCGTGACGTCGACGGCCGGAGGGAACGCGTCTTCTTCGACAGCGTGCACTGCGGTCTCCGTTCTGTGGCGCGTCCGGGACGGACGGCGGCTGCTGCGGGAGTGAGCCGGCTGCGGAGCCGGGAACACCGCCGGGACGGTGGCCCTCCGCGCGGGGCCGCGGCCGCGGCGGGGGCTGCGGCAGCGACCGCGGCAGGGGTGGGCGGACACGGCGTGTGGGCGGAGCGCGGCTCGACTTCCGCCGTACGCCCCGGCAGGGGCCGTGCGGCGGGGACCGGTCTCCAGTGCGGCTCCGGAGACCTTCTGCGTCCCGCGGAAGACGCTACGGAAGCAGCCGGGGGGTGTGTCCCGCTTCTGTCCCGGAATCCGGGACAGAAGCGGGACGCGCGTACCCCCCGCTCCCCAGCATGTCGGCACCTTGGAGCGCCACCGGCGCCCGAACATCTGGAGAGCCGCATGCATGTCCCTGCGTCAACCGGATCCCAGTCCGAGGCGGAGACCCGATCGCACCCCACGATCGTGGCGCTCTGCATGATCATCACGGTGATCGAGGGCTTCAACCTCATCGTCTTCGGATCCGTCGTCCCACTGCTGCTCAAGGACGCGTCCCTGGGCATCACCGACGCGCAGACCGGCCTCGTCGGCGGACTGGTGTACATCGGCGCGATCGGCGGTTCGCTGCTGGCACCGGTGATCGCCGAACGGGCCGGCCGCAAACACGTACTGGTCCTCGCGATCGCCCTGTTCGCGGTCGGGGCGACCCTGACCGCAGCCTCCGTCGGGGTGGCGATGCTGGCGGCGGCCCGCTTCCTCACCGGCGCCGGGGTGGGCTGCGCCCTGACCACGGCGATGACCCTCGCCCGCAACCACGCGGCCGCCCGGCACGCCTCGCTGGTCGTCACCATCACGATGGCCGGCATTCCGCTGGGCGGGGTCGCGGCGTCCCTGCTGGCCGTCCCGGTCCTGCCGGCCCTCGGCTGGCGGCCGATGTTCCTGGTGGGCGCCGCCGCCGCCCGTGGTGCGGTGCCGGCGGCACCGAACGGCGTGTGACGGCATGCGGACGAGGCTGGGGGCGCACCCCCAGCCTCATCCGCCGTACGGCCGACCCACGCGGGGCGTCCCGGGATCAGGTCACCTTGCACTGCCGCAGGGCGAGGCGGGTGTCCACGAGCGGATTGAGCCGCCTCAGACTCTCCACGGCCAGCGGGGCCTTGGCCCGGAACCGATGGGTGGGCATGACGACGGCGACGGCCTGGAGGGCTCCGGTGGGACCGGTCATGCCCGTGGCGAGGGCGCAGATCCCCACGTCGTGCTCCTCCAGGTCGACCGCCACGCCCGACCGGCGCACCGCGGCCAGGGCGTCCAGCACGGCGTCGCGGTCGGTCACCGTGCGGTCGGTGAACCGCTTCAGCCGCTCGGGGAGGACCTGGACCACCCGGGTGTCGGGAAGCTGCGCGAGCAGGGCCATCCCGATGCAACTGGCGTGCAGGGAGAAGCTCTTGCCGACCTGGGTGACGCCCCTGAGGCGTTCCGGGGACGCGATCTGGTCGACGACCACCACCTCCCGTCCGCTGAAGACGGCCAGTTCGACGTTCTCACCCACCTCACGGGCCACCGCGGCCAGTTGGGTGCGGTTGGCGGCCAGCAGCCCCAGATGCGCGTTCATGCCGAACTTCAGCAGACCGGGGCCCAGGATGTAGCCGGGGCGCTCCGGCGCGGCCACGACGTACAGCTCGTGCTCCAGCGCCTGGATCGCCCGGTGCACCGCCGAGCGGGGGATCCCGGTCCGGGTGGCCAGGTCCGTCAGGGTGAGCGGCCACCGGCTCTCCGCGATCGCGTCGAGCACGGTGGTCGCCCGGCCGATGTCCGTCACCCGCCGTCCTCCGTCCACGTCCGGGTGACGGTCAGGGAACGCACCGTCCAGTCCGTCTCCGAGACGAGCAGGGTGTACGCGCCGAGCGTGTGCACCCTGGGCGACGGATCCAGCAGCCACCTCGTGTAATGGGCCCGCGCCTCCCAGGTTCCCGTGGCGTCCTGGTTTGGCAGCACCACGAGGTTCGAGACGTCGTGCCGGTGACCGCCGGGGAAGTCCCACAGCCGGCTGAAGAACGCCTCGGCGTCGGCGGGGGTGTCGAAGCCGTCCGAGGGGAACCGGACACGCGCCCCGCCCAGCACGCGTACCGCGGCGTCGACGTCCTTGCGGTCCGCGGCCTCGGTGTAGGTGTGCAGGACGTTGGCCACCTCGTGCCGTGCCGTCGCGGCCGCCGCCCGTGTCCCGGTCACCGGTGCCCTCCCCGCTGCCACTGCCGGACCCAGGCCCGGCCGTAGTCGTTGCCGTGCGGCGTCCGCAGCACGGTGTGGACGTGGAACGGCTGGGGGGAGTCGTAGTCGAGGAACACGCCGCAGTGGTGGTCGAGTTCGGCGATGATCACCGGCGACTGGACGCGGTAGTAGAACACGTCGTCGGGGCCGTGGCCGCCGATCCAGCAGAACCACGTCTCGTCCAGGTGGGCGCGCACCTCCCGGAGCCGGGCGGCGCGGGGACCGGCCGGCAGGGGTCGCACGAACTCCTCCACGACGGCCATGACCGCCTCCCGCGCCCGAGGGGGCATGTCGGGCACCCGTACCCCCTCGAAGGGGATGACCCGGTTGTCCTGGAAGGCGCCGGCGAGATGCCGTTCGTCGCCGGGGTGCACCCGGCCCTCGGGCATCGCCGGGTCGACCATGCGCGCGTAGACGGTGGCGGCGCGCCGCTGCTGCGGGGGAAGGGCGGCCATGACCTGCCGGCCGAGCGTGATCCGTTCGGTGAAGGCGGTGGTCCCGGCGTGCGGGCCGGCGTCGATCTCGTTGGGCTCCGCGCCGAGGAAGACCGGCCCGAGCGTCATGCGTCCGTCCACGACGAGGCAGTTGACGGCGCAGTGGTGGCCGTACAGCTGCCAGCCCCACGCGCCGCGCGGGTCGGGCTCGCCGTAGAGGGCGAAGTTGTAGCTGAACTCGTTGAGGATGCCTTCCAGGCCGACGACCTCCCCGAGGAAGCCGTTGATCCGCATCATCGTGCGGACCTCGTCGTACCCTTCCGGGCTGAGGGACGCCTCGACGAGGGCGAGCGCCGCGCGGCGCACCTCGGACGGCTGGAACTCCAGGCGCAGCCCGGTGTCGAACTGCATGAACTCGGGATTGGCCCAGGTCTGCCACTCCACGGCGTCCACCGGATGGGAGATCCTGGCCCGGCCCTCCTCGTCCAGCGCGCCCAGCAGCTCCCGCGCGGCGGCGACCATGGCGGCGGTGGGAGCTTCCTCACCCGGGCTCGCCGGGACGAGGGGATGGACGTCCGGGCGCGGGGTGCCGTCCTCGGTGACGCCCACGAAGTCGTTGCGGTACAGCGGTGTCCAGCCGCGGATCAGCTCGCCCGTGAACGTGCCCTCGGCCCGGGCGAGCTCACGGTAGGTGTAGGCGTCCACGCCCTTGAGATCGGCGATGCGCGGGTGGTCCGGGGGGTAGAGGTACCTGCGGAATGCGGCGGATGACATGAGGCGTCCCTCTCATGCGGTGGTGCTCGGCTCAGGCTGATGTGCGGTGGCGCTGGGCTCAGGCTGATGTGCGGTGGTGCTGGGCTCCGGCCGGTGTGCGGTGGTGCTCGGCTCCGGCTCCGGCCGGTGTGCGGTGGTGCTCGGCTCCGGCTGACGTGCGGTGTGCGGTGGTGCTCGGCTCCGGCTGACGTGCGGTGTGCGGTGGTGCTCGGCTCCGGCTGACGTGCGGTGTGCGGTGTGCGGTGTCCGGTGGTGATCGGACCCGGTGTGGGCCGGCCGACTGCCTACGTGGTGGTGTTGTGCCGGGCCACGGCGGCTCGTACGGCGGTTTCGTCGCCCGCGGCGATGGCCTCGACGAGGTCCGCGTGCACCTGGCACCGCTCGGCCCGGTAACGTCCCGACGCCTCGGGGTCGTCGTCGAACCGGGACGAGGCGGAGCTGAGGTGCCCCAGCGTCCCCGCGTACACGGCCGCGGCCATGCGGTTGGGGCAGATGCGGGCGATGCGTTCGTGCAGGGCCCAGTTGGCCCGCATGAACGTGTCCCAGTCCGGTGCGGCACGCAGCCGCTCCACGTGCTCGCGCAGTTCGGCCACGTCCGTCTCGGTGCGGCAGCGCGCGGCGCCCACGTCGACGAGCACCTCCAGGTGGTCGCGCAGTTCGATGGCGTCGGCGACGGTGGCCGGCTCGTCCTGGACGTCGAGCAGCGTGTGCCGCAGGCGCACCACCGGGCCGCGGTCGGCGACGAAGAGTCCGCCGCCCCGCCCGGGACGGATGTCCAGGACCCCGCGGTCCCGCAGCACCCGCACCGCCTCGCTGACCGTGGAGTAGGCGTAGCCGGTCTCCTCCCGCAGGGACTCCAGCGTCCCCACGGCGTCCCCGGCCCGCAGGCCGAGGGACCTGATCCGGTCGTCTAGGGCGGCGGCCAGCTGCTCGGCGCGGGTGCGCCCGGGGGAGGCGGCGCCGAGGCCGGAGAGCACCGCGCCCCCCGGCGCCGAGCGCCGCGGTCGCATGTCTTGTCCGTCGGCTGGTTCCTGAGGCATAGTCGCCATCGAAGCACAAACCTCCGAACCTTTAAAGGGTTTTGGGGTTTCCTCCGGACTGGGAGCTGCGCATGCGCATAGTGGGTATCCGGCGTCAGGGAACCGGGGCGGAGGTGGCCGAACTCTCCCCCGACGGACGCGAGGTCACGGTGCTGGCCCCGCTGGAGGAGTTCTGGGCGGACCCGTCCGGTCATCTCGCCCGCGGTGGCGGGGGACCCGCGCTCGCGGCGTCGTCGGTGACGTTCGTCCCTCCGGTACGGCCGGACGCCCGGGTCGTCTGCGTCGGCCTGAACTACCTCAAGCACGTCGCCGAGGGAACCTTCCGCGACCAGGAACCGCCACCGCACCCGACGCTCTTCGCCCGCTGGACCCAGTCGCTCACCGTCGACGGCGCCGAGGTCCCCGTCCCGGCCGGCGAGGACGGGCTGGACTGGGAGGCCGAAGTCGTCGCGTGGATCGGCGCCCCGCTCGTGGACGCCACCGCCGAGGAGGCACTGGCCGCCGTCGTCGGCTACTCCACCTTCAACGACCTCACCTCGCGGCGGGCCCAGAAGCTCACCTCCCAGTGGATCCTCGGCAAGAACGGCGACAACTCCGGCCCGCTCGGCCCCATGGTCCCCGCGGCGGAAGTGGGTGACCTGCGGGACGGACTGCGCGTCGTGACCCGCGTCAACGGCGAGGTCGTGCAGGACGGCCGCACCGACGAGATGGTGTACGGCGTCGGCGACACCCTCGCCCACATCTCCCGTACGTTCACGCTGCGCCCCGGCGATCTGCTGGCCACCGGAACCCCCTCCGGTGTCGGCTACGCCCGGACGCCCCCGTGGCTGCTGGCACCGGGCGACGTCGTGGAGGTGGAGGTGGAACGCCTCGGCCGGCTGCGCAACACCGTGGTCTCCAACGAGGCACGCCGCTCGGCCGTGCGCGCCTTCCCCGCCCCGGCCCTCTGAGGCGCACGCCCGGGGCGGGGCGCGGCCGCCGTGCCGTCCCGGCCCCCGGAGCGCAGGTCCGCCGCCCGCCCCGCGCGGGACCTCGGCACCAGCACCACGTCGGCGACACCACCTCCCGAAGGGGACCGCCTCGGTCCCCGCCGCGTCGTGGCGGGTGCCTTCCTGGCGGGCGGCGCCGGGCTGCTGGTGATCAGCCGGGGCCCGGCCATGTGGCTGCTGTACCTGTGCCTGCTGGTGTGCGGCCTCGGACTGCTCGGCGTCCAGGCCCCTCGTCAACGCCTACCTCATCGACCGCATGCCGGCCGATCTGCGTACGCCGGCGATGGGCTGGGCGCTGTCCGTCGGCAGGCTCGGCGCCATCGCCGGCCCCTCCCTCGGCGGCCGGCTCCTGGAGTCCGGGCTGGGCCTGGAACGGAACTTCTACGTCTTCGCCGCTGTCGGGGCCCTGGGCGCGCTGGCCGCCCTCTGCGTCCCGCACCGGCACACCGACCATCCGCGCATCCGGCCGCACGCCGCACCCGCGCTCACGCTCCGCCCCGACTCGGGGGCCTGACCCGCCCGGCCCGCCCCCCGAGGCACCCGGCCGGCGACCACCGCGATCCGCTCGGGCAACGGAGCCCGACGAAAGGACCCACCATGCGCAAGATCGCCCTCGAAGAGCACTTCACCACCGACGCGATGAAGCACTACAGCCTCCCCGGCGCCGCCATGTTCGACCCCGCGCAGTGGGAGACGTCGCTGAAGCGGCTGCTGGACTTCACCGACGTGCGCCTGCCCCAGATGGACCAGTACGGCATCGACGTGGAGGTCCTCTCGCTGCTCTCGCCCGGCGTCCAGGTGGAGAAGGACACCGCCACGGCGGTGCGCAACGCCTCCCTCAGCAACGACTTCCTCGCCGAGATCGTCGCCAAGCACCCCACCCGGTTCTCGGGTTTCGCCTCCCTCGCCCTCCAGGACCCCGACGCCGCGGTCGCCGAACTGGACCGCGCGGTCACCCAGCTCGGACTGCGTGGCGCCCTCATCAACGGCCACACCCACGGCGAGTACCTGGACGCGGACACGTACCTCCCGCTGTGGGAACGCGCCGAGGCCCTCGGCGTCCCCCTCTACCTGCACCCGGCCAACTCCTTCGACACCTGGCACAACCTGAGCGGTCACGAGGAACTGATCGGGCCGATGTGGAGCTGGGGCGTGGAGACCGCCACCCACGCCCTGCGCATCGTCTTCTCCGGCGTCTTCGACCGGTTCCCCGGCGCCACGCTCGTCCTCGGCCACATGGGCGAGGGCCTGCCGAGCATGCTCTGGCGTCTCGACAGCCGCTGGGCGTTCCTCGACCACCGTGGCCGGAAACTCGGCAAGGAGCGGCCCTCGGACTACATCCGCGAGAACATCATGATCACCACGAGTGGTGTGTGCGCACCGGCACCGCTGCTGGGCAGCCTCCTCGCCCTGGGCGCCGACCGGATCATGTTCTCCACCGACTACCCCATGGAAGGCAACGCCGAGGCCGTCCACTTCATCGACAACGCGCCGATCAGCGAACTCGACCGGGCGAAGATCTGTCACCTCAACGCCGAACGACTGCTCGGACTCCGAGGTCGCCTGTGACGCGGCGCGAGCGTGTCATGCCGTTGTAGCTGTCACGCCGACCCGCGCCGTGTCCGCCCGGTTCACAGGTGTCCGTCGTCCGGGAGGAGGTCCGGGCCCGCTCCGTCCCGGGAGCGCAGCCTCCTCTCCTCCTCGGCGGCCTTCCTCAAGGCGGCCGGCCACTGCGGGTGCGTCACCGTCGTCCCGGCCGTGCCCGACAGTGTCTGGAAGGTTCCGGCCAGCGCCCACTGCCGGAAGCGGTGGTGCACGGTCTGCCAGGCCCCGTAGCGTTCGGGCACGGTCCGCCACGGACTGCCGGTGCGGAAACGCCACATCACCCCGTCGAACTGCCGGCGCAGACCGTCCGGATAGGGCCCGCGCTCTCCGAGCGGGAGCAACGGTTCCACCGATTTCCACTGGTCGTCGGAGAGATCACCGCACGGTGTGTCGAGTGCGTCGGCCGTGTCCGGCACCGCCGCGGGGTGGGAGGTGGCCAGTTCTTCAAGGAGGGAGCGGACCGCCTCGACCGCGTTCATGACCATCGTCGGGTCGGCGCCCGGCCGGGCGTGGGCGCTCATCCGGATGGCGGGCGGCCGCGGGAGGCCGGTGTACTCCACCAGGCCGTCGTAGCCGCGACCGGTGGCCGCCAGGAGGGCCACGCCGAGTCCGGCGCGGGCGGCTTCCAGCACGCCGGCCAGATAACCGGCGTCGCAGACCACCGACGCGGGGATGTCGTGGGCGGAGAGCACCTCCAGGGCCTGGCGGCGGACCGCGCACGGCTCCTCGATCGCCGCCAGCGGCAGCGCGGCCGGCGCCGGCGGCGGCGCCCACCCCGGCGCGGCGTACCACTTCAGGGGCAGCCCGCCGACCGGCATGCCCTCGACGACGACCGCCTCGGTCACGTACACCGCCAGATCCACCGACCTGCGGGTGACGGCCTCGACGAGCCGTGCGGAGCGGTCGATGCGGAACCTGACCTGGGAACGCGGCAGCGTCCGGTGGACGGCCTCGGTGACCGTGGGCAGGAACTGGTCCGCGGCGTGTTCGGCGGAGCCGATGACGACGGTGGCCGGTTCGGACCCGAGGAGACGTCGCGCCGCCTCGTCGTGCACGCTGAGGATCCAGCGGGCCTCGTCGAGGAGGAGCTTGCCCGCCGCGGTGAACCGGGTCGCGCGGCCGGCCCGTTCCACCACCGGCCGTCCCAGCGTCTTCTCCAGCCGCCGCACGTGCTGGCTGACCGCGGACTGACTGAGGGTCAGGGACTCGGCGGCCCTGCGGAATCCGCCCTCGTCCGCGACGGCGACGAGACTGCGCAGCGCGATGATGTCGAAGACCGGTCTCATGGATCAACGCTAGCATCAACTGATAAGCGTTTCAGATCACTTGGGGCGGTTGTTCCCTGTCGGACAGGTGGGGCGAGATCGGTCCGCGCGCTGCGTGTCCCGTGCGCCGCGAACCGCTTCGGGGGGCATGGGACGACGCGTTGTCAAGGGGTCGGCGCGAACGCGCACAAGGTAGGGAAGGGGCCCGGGGGAAATAGGGGTTGGCGGCCCCCGGGGGTGATGGCACGGTGGGCGAAACGGCAGGTCCGGTACCGCCCGCCGACGGGACCCGCGCGGTTCCGGATCCCGCCCACGCGCCCGTGCTCACCGGAAGAGACGCCCATGACCTCCCTGCGTACTGTCCTCATCACCGGCACGTCCTCCGGCATCGGCCTGGCCACCGCGGTCCAGGCCGCCGAGGCCGGCTGGAACGTCGTCGCCACCCTCCGCGACACCGGCAGGGCCGACGCCCTTCGCGCGGCCGTCGAGGCGGCCGGCGTCGGCGACCGCGTCCGGATCGCCCGCCTCGACGTGACCGACCCGGAGTCCGTCGGCGAGGCCGTGTCCCGCGTGGTCGCCGACCACGGACGTCTCGACGCGGTGATCAACAACGCCGGGGTCGGGCAGCTCGGCACCGTCGAGCAGATCGGTGTCGAGGCCTTCCGGTCCGTCCTGGAGGTCAACTTCTTCGGAGTCGTGGAGGTGACGAAGGCGGCGCTGCCGCACCTGCGCGCCGTCGGCGGCCGCCTCGTCACCGTCTCCAGCCTCGGCGGACTGATCGGCCAGCCGTTCAACGAGGCCTACTGCGCGGCCAAGTTCGCCCTCGAGGGCTTCCTGGAGTCCCTCGCCCCGGTGGCCGCGACCGCCGGAGTGCGGGTCTCCGTGGTCGAACCGGGCCCGGTGGCCAGCGAGTTCGTCACCCGTCTGGAGCCGTCCGTGCCGGGGCTGATCGAGAACGCCGGCCCCTACGAGGCCGCCTTCAAGGCCTACTTCGCCACCACGGCGGGCCTCTTCGAGCACGCGCAGAGCGCGGTCGACGCGGCGGCCGCGGTCGTCGGCGTCCTCACCGCCGAGCAGCCGCCCTTCCGGGTGCAGACCTCCGACGCGGCACGCGATCTCGCCGGGATCAAACTGGCCGACCTGGACGGCTCGGCCGTCCAGGCGGTCACCGGACCCTGGCTGACCTGACACGGCATGACCTCGGACCGGGCCTGGCCCGAAACCGGGCTTGACCTGACCTGACCCGACGGCCGTCCGTCACGGCAGGGCCACCACCTGCGCCGCGTGGCTGAGGCCCGCGCCGAAGCCCACCAGCAGCGCCAGACCGCGCCGGGGCACCGCGCCCCGGGCGATCAGCTCCTCCAGGGCGAGCGGGACGGACGCGGCGGAGGTGTTGGCCGTGTGGACGACGTCACGGGCCACCACCACATGGGGCGGAAGCCGCAGCGCGGCAGCCGCCCCGTCGACGATGCGGAGGTTGGCCTGGTGCGGGACGAACGCGGCCAGGTCGCCGGCGTCCACCCCGGCGGCGGCGAGGGCGGCGCGCCCCGCCACCGGGACCGTGCTCACCGCCCACCGGAACACGGCGGGGCCGTCCATGCGCAGGGTGGGCGCCACGGTGACCGACGCCCCCGGCGCGGGCCAGGGCCCGGAATGGGCTATGGCCCCGTGACGGTCGCCCTCGGAGCCCCAGACCACCGGCCCGATGCCCGGCTCGCCGGCCGGGCCGACGACCACCGCGCCGGCCCCGTCGCCGAATAGGAAGGCCGTGCCGCGGTCCGTGGGGTCCACGATGTCGGTCATCCGTTCCGAACCCACCACCACGACATACCGGCTGGTGCCCGCCCGGATCAGGGAGTCGGCCGTCGCGAGGGCGTGGACGAAGCCCGCGCAGGCGGCACCCACGTCCAGGGCGCCCGCAGACCCGGCGCCGATCCGGTGCGCGACCCGGGGAGCGGCGGGCGGCGACTGGGTCAGCTGGGACATGGAGGCGAGCAGCACCGTGTCGACCGCGTCGGGTGCGATGCCCGCCTGGGCCAGCGCCTTGAGCGAAGCGGCCACGGCCATGTCGACGACGGTGTCGTCCGGAGCGGCGAAGCGCCGGGTGGCGATGCCCGACCTGCGCCGGATCCACTCGTCACTCGAATCGATCGCCGCCGCCACCTCCGCGTTGGACACCACCCGGGAGGGCCGGTAGGCACCGACACCGAGGATCCGGGAACCGGGGACGGCCACGGGGGCGCGCAGCCCTCGCGCGACACCGTCCGCCGCGCCCCCGCCGCTGGTGTCGGCCGGTCCGCGTCCGGTGGGTTCGCCGCTCGTGCCCGCCGGTCCGTGCCCCGTCGTTCCGCCGCCCGTGCTGGTCGGAGCGCGTCCCGTCGTTCCGCCGCCCGTGCCCGTCGGGGCGCGTCGAGTCGTTCCGCCGCCGGTCACCGGGCCTCCCCGGAGTCCCGCGTCGTACGCGTCGCGAACTCGCCGTCCAGATAGCGCCGGCGCGTCTCACGGCGCTGTACCTTGCCGCTCGACGTCTTCGGCAGCGTCCCCCTGCGGACCACCAGGATCTCGTCGGCCTCCAGTCGCTGGCCGTCCCGTACCGCCTCCCGTACGCGCCCGCGCAGGCCCTCGCCGCCGCCGTCGCGCAGCGCACGCCCGTCGGCCTCGACGACCACCACCAGCCGTTCGGCCGTGCCGTCGTCCACGGAGAACGCCGCCGCGCAGTTCGGGCGCAGCGCCGGGTCGGCGCGCTCCGCCGACACCTCGATGTCCTGCGGGTAGTAGTTGCGGCCCTTGCGGATGATCACGTCCTTGAGCCGGCCGGTGACGAAGAGCTCGCCGGCGTGGACGAAGCCGAGGTCCCCGGTGCGCAGCCAGGTGCCCCGGTCCTCCTCACCGGTCAGACGCGCCCCGAAGGTGCGCAGGCTCTCCTCGGCCCGTCCGTGGTAACCGTCGGCGACGCACGGGCCGTTGACCCAGATCTCGCCGACCGTGTCGTCCGGCAGCCCGGCCAGCGTCCCGGGGTCGGTGATGCGCACCGAGGTCGCCCCCACCGTCGTGCCGCACCCGACCGCGTGGACGGTGTCCGCACCGGGTGCCGGATCCGCCGGGTGGTCGCCCAGCGGCGACGGCAGGGACGTCACCCGGTCCGGGACCTGCTCGACACGGCCCTCGCGCAGGGCTTCGGCGTCGAGCAGGAGCAGCGTCGGATCCTGGTCCTCCCGGCTTCCCGTCACCTTGAGGGTGTTCTCCGCCAGCCCGTAGCCGGGGCACATGGCCCGGGAGCGGAAACCGGCCCCGGCGAACGTCCGGGTGAAGTCGCGCACGGCGTTCCACCGCACGGGTTCGGCCCCGTTGGCCGCCACCCGCAGGCTGGACAGGTCGAGCCCCTCGGGGACGCCGTTGTCGGCCGCGTCCCGCACGCACAGCTCGTAGGCGAAGCTCGGCGCGGCGGTGTGGCTGCCCCGGAACCGGGAGATCGCCTCCAGCCACCGGGCCGGCCGGCGGATGAACGCCTCGGGGGCCATCAGATACGCCGGGATCCCCGCCCACAGCGGCAGGACGACTCCGAACAGCATCCCCATGTCGTGGAAGAGGGGCAGCCAGTTGACCACGGCGCTGTCGGGGCGGCAGGGCCACAGCAGGTCCGTCTCGGCCACGTTGCTGCGGAAGTTGGCGTGGGTGACCCGCACCCCCTTGGGGTCGCCGGTGGAGCCCGAGGTGTACTGGAGCAGGGCGATGTCGTCGGGACCGACCGCCGGCCCGGTCCACTCCCCGGCCGCCGGAGCGGGCGGCGATCCGGTGTCCACCAGGGTGAGCCCCGCCAGCTCCGGGGTGTCCCCGAAACGTTCCTCCAGGTCTTGTTTGACGGCTGCCGTCGTGAGCACGGTCGTCGTCCCGGCGTCATCGGCGATGCGCCGCAGCCGGGTCAGCCCGCGCAGCCGGGTCGGTACCTGGACGGGCGCCCCGGCGACGCCCGCGTACATGCAGGCGAGGAGGGTGGAGACGAAGTCGAGACCGGACGGGTGGAGCAGGACGGCGGCGCCGCCCCGGAGCCCGGCCGCGTCCAGTTCGGCGGCCCGGGCCCGCGCGGCTTCGTCGAGCTGCCGGTACGTCAGCGTCTGGTGGGGCGACTCGCCGTTGTGGAGGAAGACGTAGGCGATGTCGTCGGGCCGGGTCGCACTGCGCAGGCGCAGGACCTCGGGCAGGGTGGGCAGTGCGGTCGCCAGGGGGTGAAGGGCGGTGGCGGTCATGTGCGGCGGTCCTCTCCTCGCTGCGGCGCGGTTCGTCGGTGCGTTCGGCTCGGGGCCCGGGGCGCGCGCGGCGCGCAGGGCGGGTGCGGCGCGGGCGCCGTTTCCGCGGTGGCTACGGTGGCTACGGTGGTGCGCGCGCCGTTCGCGGTGGCCTGACCGGCCGGCGGTGCTCGCGGCGTTCACTGCCGCTCCTCCCCTCTCTGCCGTTCCTGCCGTTCCTGTCGCTCCTGCCGTTCCGGTGGACGGCGTGCTCGGACGGACGGCGTGCTCGGCGCGGCGAACGGCGTGCTCCGGCGGACGGAGTGCCCCGGCGGTTCCGGGCACCCCGGGTCGCTCATCCCGCGAGGGCGGGCTGCGGTGCGGTCCGCAGGGGATTGAGCCACTCCTCGCCCAGCGCGGCGCGCGTGCCGGGGTCCGTCACGCCGAGTCCGGGCCGGGGGGCCAGCGCGAGCACGCCGACCTTGCCGGTGTGGCCGTTCGTCTGCACCAGGCGGGCCGCCTCGCCGACCTCGGCAAGCGGGTACACGTCGGACAGCACGGGCGCGACGCTGCCGAGCTTGAGCAGGCGCATCATCTCCGCGGCCTCGTTCAGGTTCATGCCGTGGCTGCCCACGATGCGCTTGAGGTTCATCCAGAAGTAGCGGTTGTCGAAGGAGTGCTCGTAGCCCGTGCTCGAACCGCAGGTGACGACGGTGCCGCCACGCCGGGCCACGATGACCGAGATCCCGAAGGTGGCCCGGCCGACATGGTCGAACACGACATGCGGGTCCTCGCCCAGCTCCGCCCGGACGGCCCGGCCGAGCCGCTTGGCGAGCTCCACCGTGTCGGCGCCGGCCGCCACCCGGCCGCCGATGCCGATCTCCTCGCGGTTGATCACGACGTCGCAGCCGAGCTTCGCCAGCAGTTTCGCCTTGGCCTCGGAGTTGACCACACCGACCGGGATGCCCCCGCCGTTCTTCACCAACTGGACGGCGAAGGCGCCGAGACCGCCGGTCGCGCCCCAGATCAGGACGATGTCGCCCTGCTTGATGCGGGCGCCCCGGTCACTGACCAGCATCCGGTAGGCGGTTCCGCCGCACAGGGGCACACAGGCCGCCTCCTCCCAGGTGAGATGTCCCGGCTTGGCGAGCAGCTGGCTGGCCCGTACGACGGTGTAGTGCGCCAGGCCGCCGAAGTTGGTCTCGTACCCCCACGCCTTCTGGTCGGCGCCGAGCATGCCGTCGGCGTGCGTGACGGGATCCTGGTCGTCCACGACGGCCGCGTTGACGGCCACGTGGTCGCCGACCTTCCAGCGGCGGACGCCGGCCCCGACGCGCACGATCACACCGGCCGCGTCCGAGCCGACGACCTGGTACGGCTGGTCGTGCCGGGCCGCGTGACCGCCGCTCCTGGCGAAGCGCTTGAGCGCGCCGAACGTCGACACGGGCTTGAACGTCGCCGACCAGACCGTGTTGTAGTTGATGGAGCTGGCCATGACGGCCACCAGCACCTCGTCCGGGGCGAGTTCGGGCATCGGCACCCGGCCCACCCGCAGCGATCGCCGGACGTCGCTGTCGGCCTCCCCGTCGAAGATGCCGACGTCCTCCTGCCGGATGTGAGCGGCGACGAAGTCCGCCGGGACCGGAGCGCTTTCCAGTTCGTCCGCGGAGGCTCCCCGGAGAACTGCCTCGGTCAGTGAATCCATCTCTGATTCCCTTCGGGGTGAACGAGTCAATTGACGCTGCCGCATGTTTGTGGAAGACGCTATGGTGGGCCATTTCCGATGGGGAACCCCTAATCGCGACCCCTAGGGGTGTCGGTGGGCAAACAGGGTTCCGCGCCCCGTTCGATCTTCGAAACAGCAGGTTGGACGTGGTGGGGGAACTCCTAGGGGGAGGTTAGGGGTCGGCGTGGAAAGCATCGCGCGGCAAAAATGTGAGCGGTGGCGCCGGGATGCGGGAGGAATCATCGCATCGCCTTTCCGGTCGTCCTGGAGGGAAAGTCGGTGCAGCGGGAAATCTTCCGCGCGGAATGTCGAGAAGGGTTCGGCGAGAACGATGACCAGGCAGGCTGACACCCATGCGGCCGGAGCCGGCCATGACACGGTCGTTCCCGTCGCCGTGATCGGACTGGCGTGCCGGCTGCCCGGCGCACCCGACCCGGACGCCTTCTGGGACCTGCTGCGGCGGGGCGGCAGCGCGATCGGCCCGCCCCCCGAGAACCGCCGGGCCCCCCGGGACGCCGACGCACTCCGGGATGCCGACGCACTCCGGGATGCCGACGCACTCCGGGACGCCGAAGCTCCTCGGGATGCCGAAGCTCCCCGGGATGCCGAAGCTCTCCGGGACGCAGGCGCCCCTCAGGACGCAGGCGCACCCCGGGACGCCGAATCCTCAGGGGACGCCGGAGGCCTCGACGGCCGGCCCGGGTCCGGTGCGCCGCGCGACGCGGATCTGCCCGGCGGCTTCCTGGACGACGTGGACCACTTCGACGCGGACTTCTTCGGCGTCTCCCCGCGCGAGGCCGCCGAGATGGATCCCCAGCAGCGGCTCGTCCTCGAACTGGCCTGGGAGGCGCTGGAGGAAGCCGGGATCGTCCCCGCCTGCCTCTCCGGCACCCCCGTCGGCGTCTACGTGGGCGCCATGGCCCACGACTACGCGACGCTGCGCCACCGCGAGGACGCGGGCCCCCTCACCCGCCACACCCTGACCGGACTCAACCGCGGGATCCTCGCCAACCGCGTTTCGTACACCCTCGGTCTGCGCGGCCCCAGCCTGACCGTCGACTCCGCCCAGTCGTCGGCCCTGGTCGCCCTCCACCTGGCCTACCGGGCCGTGCGCGACGGCGACTGCACGCTCGCGCTGGCCGGAGGCGTCAACCTCAACCTGGCCCCCGACAGCACCTCGGCCGCCGCCCGCTTCGGCGGCCTGTCACCGGACGGCCGTTCGTACACCTTCGACGCCCGCGCCAACGGATACGCGCGCGGCGAGGGCGGCGGCATGGTGCTCCTCAAGCCGCTGGCGGCGGCGCTCGCCGACGGCGACCACGTGCACAGCGTGATCCTGGGCAGCGCGGTCAACAACGACGGAACCACCGAGGGGCTGACCGTACCGAGCGCCGACGCCCAGCGGGACGTACTGCTCCAGGCGGCCCGGCAGGCGGGGGTCGACCCGCGCGAGGTGCAGTACGTCGAACTGCACGGCACCGGAACCCCGGTGGGGGACCCGGTGGAGGCCGCCGCGCTCGGCGCCGCGTACGGCACGGGCCGCGAGGGCGAGGAGCGCCTGCTGGTGGGCTCGGTGAAGACCAACATCGGACATCTGGAGGGCGCGGCCGGTGTCGCCGGTCTGCTCAAGGCGGTGCTCAGCCTCCGCCACCGGCAGCTTCCCGCGACCCTCAACCACGAGACCCCCAACCCGCGGATCCCTCTGGACGCGTTGCGCCTGCGGGTCCAGCGCGCGTCGGGCCCCTGGCCCCGGCCCGACCGGCGGCTGATCGCCGGCGTGAGCTCCTTCGGCATGGGCGGCACCAACTGCCATGTGCTGCTGGCCGAGCCGCCCACCGCCGCCCGCCCGACGACACCCGCCGCCACCGCCACCGCCACCGACACCGCCACCGACCCCGGCGCCGGCGCCGACGTCGTCGTCCCCTGGCCCGTGTCCGGCGCCACCCCCGCGGCGCTGCGGGCCCAGGCCGAGCGGCTCGCCGAGCACGTCCGGGGCCGCCCCGGCCTCCACATCGCCGACCTCGGTCACTCCCTCGCCACCACCCGCACCCGGTTCGCCCACCGCGCGGTGGCGCTCGGACACGACCGCCCGAGCCTGTTGCGCGCGCTGGACGCCGTGGCGGCCGGCGAGCCCAACCCCGGTGCCGTGGTCGGCCGCGCGCCGGTGCGGGCGGCGGGTCCCCTCGCCTTCCTCTTCCCGGGACAGGGCAGCCAGCGGGCCGGCGCGGGCCTCGAACTGCACGCCACCACACCCACGTTCGCCGCGGCCCTGAACGAGGTGTGCGAGCAGTTCGACACCCACCTCGACCGGCCGCTGCGCGAGGTCCTCTTCGCCGCTCCCGGCTCGCCGGACGCCGCGCTCCTCGACCGCACCCGCTACACCCAGGCCGGCCTGTTCGCGCTGGGGACGGCGCTGTACCGGGTGCTCGAACAACACCTCCCGGCACCGGACTTCGTGCTCGGGCACTCCATCGGCGGCCTCACCGCCGCCCATGTCGCGGGGGTGCTCCCGCTCGCGGACGCCGTCACCCTCGTCGCGGCCAGGGGCCGCCTGATGGAGGAGGCCCGCGCGGGCGGAGCGATGATCGCCGTGGAGGCCACCGCCGCGGAGGCGGAGCCGGTCCTGGCCGGGTACGCCGGCCGGCTGGCGCTCGCCGCCGTCAACGGCCCACGTGCGGTCGTGGTCTCGGGAGACGAGGAGGCGGCGCGGGAGGTCGCCGAACGGTTCGCCCGCCAGGGCCGCAGGACGCGTCGCCTGAAGGTCAGCCACGCCTTCCACTCGCCGCACATGGACGGCGCGGTGGACGAGTTCCGGCAGATCGCCGCGACACTCGCCTTCCGCCCCCCGGTCCTCGGCGTGATCTCCGACGTGACCGGCCGGCCGGCCGGTCCGGACGAGCTGACCTCGCCCGACTACTGGGCCGAGCACATCCGGCGCCCGGTGCGCTTCCACGACGCCGTACGGGAGCTGGCAGGGCGGGGCGTCACCGGCTACGCGGAGCTGGGCCCCGGCAACGTGCTCACCTCCCTCACCCGGTCGGGCGCGGGCCGTGACGCGTCCGTGGTCCCGCTGCTGCGGCCCGGGGTGCCCGAGCGGCTCTCCCTGGTCACCGGGCTGGCCGAGCTCCATGTGACCGGTGCCGACACCGACTGGTCCGCCTTCTTCGGCGAGGGGCCGCGACGGCGGGTCGCGCTGCCGACCTACGCCTTCCGGCGCAGGCCCTTCCGGTTCGCCACCTCACCCCGGCCCGCGACCGCCCCGACGGCCCCCGCCCCCGCCCCGAAGGCGTCCGTCCCCACCCCGGACGCCTCCGCCTCGAACGAGTTCGCCCCGGATGCCCCCACCCCGGACGCCTCCGCCTCGAACGAGTTCGCCCCGGATGCCCCCACCCCGGACGCCTCCGCCCCGAACGAGTTCGCCCCGGACGCCTCCGCCCCGGACGCCTCCGTCGCCGGCGGCGCGAAGTCGGCCGCGCCCGAGGCGCCGGTGCCGGCCGTGCGGACCGACTTCCTCGCCCTCGTCCGCGTCGCCGCCGCCGACGTCCTGGGCGTCACCCCGGGCCAGGACCTCGACCCGGAACGGACGTTCAAGGCCCTCGGCCTGGACTCGCTCGGAGCGGTGGAGTTCGCGGACCGGTTGTCCCGGGCGACCGGGCTGTGGCTGCCGCCGACCCTCACCTACGACCACCCCACCCCGCTCGCCCTCGCCCGGCACCTCGCGGCGGAGGCCTCCGGTACCGGCCCCGGCGATCCCGCCGAAGCACCGCGGGCCACCGGAACCCCCGGGGAGGCCGGGGAGGCGGGGGAGGCGGGGGAGGCGGGGGAGGACGACGACCCGATCGCGATCGTCGCCACCGCGGGCCGCTGGCCCGGCGGCGCCGACACCCCGGAGCGGCTCTGGGACCTGCTGGTGTCGGAGACGGACGCGACGAGCGGCTTCCCGGTCGACCGCGGCTGGGACGGGGACCTCTACGACCCCGACCCGGACCGGCCCGGCCACACGTATGTGCGCCGCGGCGGATTCCTGCACGACGCCGACCGGTTCGACGCCGACTTCTTCGGACTCACGCCCCGCGAGGCCGACGCGATGGACCCGCAGCAGCGCCTCCTCCTGGAGACCTCCTGGGAACTGCTGGAGCGGGCCGGCGTCGACCCCGCGACCCTGCGCGGCAGCGGGACCGGCGTCTTCATCGGCGCCACCCAGCAGGAGTACGGCCCCCGCCTGCACGAAGCCGGCTCCGGCTCCGGACACCGGCTGACCGGCGCGAGCGTCAGTGTCGCCTCGGGCCGTATCGCCTACACGTTCGGCCTCGAAGGGCCGGCGCTCACCGTGGACACCGCCTGCTCCTCGTCACTGGTGGCGCTCCACCTGGCGGCGCGCGCGGTCCGGTCCGGCGAGTGCGCCCTCGCGCTGGCGGGCGGTGTGACGGTGATGGCGACCCCGGGCATGTTCACCGAGTTCAGCAGGCAGCGCGGGCTGGCCCCGGACGGGCTGTGCAAGCCGTTCGCCGCCGCGGCCGACGGCACCGGCTGGTCGGAGGGCGTGGGGCTGGTGCTGCTGGAGCGGCTCTCGGACGCCCGCCGGGCCGGCCGCCGGGTGCTCGCCCTGATCCGGGGGAGCGCGGTCAACTCGGACGGCGCCAGCAACGGACTCACCGCTCCGAACGGCCCCTCCCAGGAGCGCGTCATCCGCCAGGCCCTGGCGGACGCCCGGCTGACCACCGGTGACATCGACGCCGTGGAGGCCCACGGCACCGGCACCACGCTCGGGGACCCCATCGAGGCCCAGGCACTGATCAACACCTACGGGCTCGACCGTCCCGAGGGACAGCCGCTCCGCATCGGCTCCCTGAAGTCGAATCTCGGGCACACCCAGGCCGCGGCCGGTGTCGCCTCCGTCATCAAGATGACCGAGGCCCTGCGGCACGGCCTGCTGCCGGCCACCCTCCACGTGGCCCGTCCCACCCCGCACGTCGACTGGTCCAGGGGCGCCGTCGAACTCCTCACCCGCGCCACCCCCTGGCCGGCCGCCGGCCGTCCCCGCCGCGCCGCCGTGTCCGCGTTCGGCATCAGCGGCACCAACGCCCACCTGATCCTCGAAGAGGCGCCCCCCGCCCCGGCCGAGCCCGAGCGCCCGGCTGCCGACCGGGACGTCCCCGTCCCCTGGGCCCTGTCGGCGCGCACCCCGCAGGCGCTCCAGGACCAGGCCGCACGGCTGACCGCGCTGCTCAACGCGACGGCGCCCGAAGACGTCGACCCGGCCGAGGTGGGGCACGCCCTCGCCCGCAGGCCGCTGTTCGACCACCGTGCCGTCGTGGTGGCCCGGTACCCGGCCGACCTCCGCACCGCCGTACGGGCCCTCTCCCGCGGGGAGACCGCCGAAGGGGTCGTCCGCGGACGGTCCGCCGCCTCCGGCAGGCTGGCGTTCCTCTTCACCGGGCAGGGCAGCCAACGGCCCGGCATGGGCAAGGAGCTGTACGCGGCCCACCCCGTGTTCGCCGCCGCCTTCGACGAGACGTGCGCCGCGCTCGACGCCCACCTGGCCGGACACGCGCCCGCCCCGCTGCGGGAGATCATCTTCACCGGCGCGAGCGCGGGCGCGAACTCGGGCGGGGGAACGGGCGGGGGAGCGGGCCCGAGCGTGGACGACGGAGCCGGCGAGGCCGAGGCCGAGGAACACCGGGCCACCGACCCGCACCCGCAGGAACAGCCCGGACGCCCGCACCCGCACCCGCACCCGCAGGAACACCCCGGACGCCCGCACCCGCAGGAGCCGTCCGCCCCGGACACGCCCCGCGCACTCGACCGGACCCTGTTCACCCAACCGGCGCTGTTCGCCCTGGAGGTGGCGCTGTTCCGCCTGCTGGAGTCCTGGGGCGTCCGTCCCGACGTGGTCGCCGGCCACTCGGTGGGCGAGCTCGCCGCGGCGCATGTCGCGGGTGCCCTGAGCCTCACGGACGCCGCCGCGCTGGTCGTCGCCCGGGGCCGCCTGATGCAGGCCCTGCCGGAGGGCGGAGCGATGGTCGCCCTGGAGGCCACCGAGGACGAGGTGCTCGGCGCACTCGACGGCCGGGAGACGGAGGCCGGCATCGCCGCCGTCAACGGCCCGTCCGCGACGGTCGTCTCCGGAGCCGAAGAGGCGGTGCTCGCGGTGACGGAGCGGTTCCGCGCCCGGGGCCGCAGGACCGCCAGACTGCGCACGAGCCACGCCTTCCACTCCCCGCTCATGGACCCGATGACCCGGGAACTGGGCCGGGTCGCCGACGGCCTCGGCCATCTGCCCCCGGACATCCCCCTGGTGAGCGCCCTGGACGGCACCCTCTTCACCCACGACCGGCCGATCCCTCCCGCGTACTGGGCGGCGCACGCCCGGGGCGCGGTCCGCTTCCTCGACGTCGTACGCCGTCTGGAGGCCGACGGGGTCACCACGTACCTGGAGCTGGGTCCCGACGCGGTCCTCACGGCCCTGGCGCAGGAGGGCCTGCTCGGCGGAGGCGGCCAGGACACGCCCCCGCCCGCCCTCGCCGCCCTGCTGCGCCGCGGCCGCCCCGAGCCGGAGACCCTGCTGGCCGCGCTCGGCACGGCCCACGCACGGGGGGCCGGCGTCGACTGGAGCGCGGTCATCGGCCGGTCGGGGCCGAGCCGGGTGGACCTTCCCACCTACGCCTTCCAGCGGCGACGCCACTGGTTCCAGGCGCCCGCACACCGGGCACCCGCAGGCACCCCGGTCGACGACGGCCGGTTCTGGGAGTCCGTGGAACGCCGGGAACTCGACTCCCTCGCCACCACGCTCGGCATCACCGACTCCGGGCGCCGTGAGGCACTCGACGCCGTCCTGCCCCTGCTGGCGTCCTGGCACGCGGAGCGCGGCAGGGCGGCCGAGATCGACCGGTGGCGGCACCGGGTGCGCTGGCAGCCGGTACCGGACCCGCTGCCCGGGACCGTCCGGGGGCGCTGGCTGCTCGTCCTGCCCGACCGGGCCGACGCCGCGCCCCGGCCGTACGACACGTGGGGGCCGCTGCTGGAAGGGACCCTCGGCGACGCCGGCGCACGCGTCGACCGCGTTCCCGTCCCGGCCGGCCGCTCCGACCGCGCGTCCCTGGCCGCCCTGCTCGCCGAAGCCGCCGACCGGTCGGCCGCGGAGCCGGTGACCGGCGTGCTGTCCCTGCTGTCGCTGGACCACGACCCGGAACCGGGCCTGCCCGCCCTGCCGCGCGCTCTCGCCGCCACCACGGCGCTCGTCCAGGCGCTGGACGACACCGGCACCGACGCGCCGCTGTGGACCCTCACCCGCGGCGCGGTGACCACCGGCACCGGCGACCGGCCGGCCGACCCGGCCGGAGCGCTGGTCTGGGGACTCGCCGTCGTGGCCGCCACCGAGGCCGACGGCTGGGGCGGTGTCGTCGACCTGCCCGAGCGGGCCGACGCCGGCGCCGCCGCCCGGGTGCTCACCGCCCTCACCGGCCGCCACCGGGAGGCCGAACTGGCCGTACGGCCCGAGGGGCTGCTCGCCCGGCGCCTGGTGCCGGCGCCCCTGGAACCGGCCCCCGCCGACGGGCGGGCGGCCGACTGGACCCCCGGCGGCGGCACGGTCCTCGTCACCGGAGGCACCGGAGCACTGGCCGGGCACACCGCCCGGTGGCTGGCCCGCAAGGGCGCCGGCCATCTGCTGCTGCTCGGCAGGCGCGGCGGCGACGCACCGGGCGCGGACGCGCTGCGGGACGAACTCACCGCGCTGGGCGCCCGGGTGACCTTCGCCGCGTGCGACGTCGCGGACCGTGCGGCACTCGCCAGGGTGATCGCCTCGGTGCCCCCGGAACACCCCCTGACGGCGGTCGTGCACACCGCCGCCGTCCTCGACGACGCCCTGCTCGACGCGCTCACCCCCGAACAGCTCGAGGGGGTCCTGCGGGTCAAGGCGGCCGGCGCGCGCCACCTGGACGACCTCACCCGCGACCTCGACCTGACCGCGTTCGTCCTCTTCTCCTCCGCCACCGGCGTCCTCGGCACACCCGGACAGGCCAACTACGCGCCCGGCAACGCCTACCTGGACGCCCTCGCCTTCCAGCGGCGCGCCGCCGGCCTGCCGGCCACCTCCGTCTCCTGGGGGCTGTGGGCGGGCGAGGGCATCGCCGGCGACGAGGCCGCGCGCCGCACCGAGCGCCACGGACTGCTGCCCATGGACCCCGAACTCGCCGTCGCCGCGCTGGAACAGGCCCTGGACCGGGACGAGACCCACCTGGTGGTGTGCCGCGGCGACTGGGCGGCCCTGGCGGCCCTGCGTCCCCATCCCCTGCTCGAAGCCCTCACCGGCGGCCCCACGGCCGACCGCGCACCGGAGCCGGACGACCGGCCGGACGGACTGCGCGCCGAACTGGCGGCGGCGACCGGCGAGCAGGACCGGCGCCGGCTGCTGCTGCGCTTCGTCCGCACACAGGTCGCCGAGGTCCAGGGCGGCCGGCCGGCCGATTCCGTGGACGTCCACCGGGGCTTCAAGGAACAGGGCTTCGACTCCCTCACCACCGTGGAACTGCGCAACCGCCTGAACCGGCGCACCGGGCTGAACCTGCCCACCACCGTCGTGTTCGACCACCCCACCCCGCAGGCGGTGGCCGACCTGCTGTACGAACGGCTCGCCCCGGCCGGGGTGCCGGCGGACGGCACGGCGCGGGAGCTGGGGGCCCACCTCGACCGTCTGGAAGCGCTGCTGGCGGCGCTGCCGCCGGACGGTCCGGAGCGGGCCGACGCGGCGGCCCGGCTGACCGCCCTGGCAGCGGACGGCCCGCACGGCGCGGACGGCACGGCCCCGGCCGGCGGCACCGGGCCGGGCAGCGACGTCTCCGCCGCGCTGTCGGCCGCCACCGACGACGAGCTGATGGACTTCATCGGCAAGGAACTCGGCATCTCCTGAGCCGGCGGCCCCCACCGAGCGGTGCCGCCGCACCGCGCCTCCTTCTCCACCAGACCCCACCCGCATCGGGCCCCGCACCGCACCCCCGGAGCGAGTCCCGGACCGGGCATCGCGCACGAAGGACGGATTCATGAACGACAGCCGCATGCGGCACCTCCTGGAACGGGTCACCGCCGAACTGCACGAGACGCGCAGGAAGCTGCGCGAGGCCGAGGACAGCGGCCAGGAGCCCATCGCCATCGTGGGGATGGGCTGCCACTTCCCGGGCGGCATCGACTCCCCGGAGGACCTGTGGCGGCTGCTCTCCGAGGGCGGCGACGTCGTGGGCGACTTCCCCGACGACCGGGGCTGGGACGTGGGCGCGCTGTTCGACCCGGACCCGGACCGGCCCGGTACCTCGTCCACCCGGCACGGCGCCTTCCTCGCCGACCCCGGCGCCTTCGACGCCGACTTCTTCGGCATATCGCCCCGCGAGGCGCTGGCCATCGACCCCCAGCAGCGCCTGCTGCTGGAGACCGCCTGGGAGACGTTCGAACGCGCCGGGATCCGGCCCGACGCCCTCCGCGGCAGCAGCACCGGCGTCTTCGTCGGCACGAACGGCAACGACTACGCGCCGCCGGCCGGAGCCGTCCCCGAGGACCTGGAGGGCTACATCCTCGTCGGCAACGCGGCGAGCGTCGCCTCGGGGCGGATCTCGTACACCTTCGGCTTCGAAGGGCCCGCCGTCACCGTCGACACGGCCTGCTCCGCGTCGTCGGTGGCCGTGCACCTGGCGGTGCGGTCGCTGCGCTCGGGGGAGTGCGACCTCGCCCTGGCGGGCGGGGTGACCGTGATGACCACCCCGTCGACCTTCGTGGAGTTCTCCCGGCAGCACGGACTGTCGGCGGACGGCCGCTGCAAGGCCTTCGCCGCGGCGGCCGACGGGACCGGCTGGTCGGAGGGAGCCGGTCTGCTGCTGGTCGAGCGGCTCTCCGACGCGCGGCGCCTCGGCCACCGGGTGCTGGCCGTCATCAGGGGGACGGCGGCCAACCAGGACGGCGCCTCGCACGGCCTGACCGCCCCCAACGGCACCGCCCAGCAGCGGGTCGTGCGCCAGGCCCTGGCCGACGCCCGGCTGACGCCCGCACAGGTCGACGCCGTCGAGGCGCACGGCACCGGCACCACGCTCGGGGACCCCATCGAGGCCCAGGCGCTGCTCGCCACCTACGGTCAGGAACGGGCGCAGGGACGTCCGCTGTGGCTCGGCTCCGTGAAGTCGAACATCGCGCACACCCAGGCCGCCGCGGGGGTGGCCGGCATCATCAAGATGGTGCAGGCCATGCGGTACGGCGTCCTCCCGAGGACCCTGCACGTGGACGAACCGTCCCCGCACGTCGACTGGGCGTCCGGCGCCGTCTCCCTGCTGACCGAGCACCGGCCCTGGCCCGAGACCGGGCAGCCCCGCCGGGCCGGGGTGTCCGCCTTCGGCATGAGCGGCACCAACACCCACATCATCCTGGAACAGGCACCCGAGCCCACGGACCCCGGGACCGGGGACGGCCCCGGCGGCACCCCCGAGCCCACGGTCACCGGGACCGCCGAAGGCACCGGGCCCACGGAGCCCGCCACCGCCGAGGGCACCCCCGGCCCCGTCGCCCTGCCCCTGGTCCTCTCCGCCCGCACCCCGGCCGCCCTCACCGCCCAGGCGGGCGCGCTCGCCTCCTGGCTCCGTACCGCCGGCGGTGCCGACGGTGCCGACGGCGCCGATCTCGGGGCCGTGTCCCGCGAACTGGTCGCGGGCCGGGCCGGGTTCGAGGAGCGGGCCGTGGTCGTCGGCGCCGGCGCGGACGACCTGCTCGCCGGACTCGACGCGCTCGCCGCCGGCGAGCCCGCTCCCGGCGTCGTGCGCGGGAGCGCCGTCACCGATCCCCGTACGGTGTTCGTCTTCCCCGGGCAGGGCTCGCAGTGGATCGGCATGGCCCGCGAACTGCTCGACACGTCAACGGTGTTCGCCGACAGCGTCACCGCGTGCGCCCGCGCCCTGGAGCCGTACACGGACTGGTCCCTGGTGGACGTCCTGCGCGGCGCCGGGGACGCGCCCGGCCTCGACCGGGTGGACGTCGTGCAGCCCGCGCTGTGGGCGGTGATGGTGTCCCTCGCGCGGCTGTGGCAGTCCCACGGGGTGCGGCCGGACGCCGTGGTCGGACACAGCCAGGGCGAGATCGCCGCCGCGTACGTGGCCGGCGCCCTGTCGCTCGACGACGCGGCGCGGGTGGTGGCCCTGCGCAGCCGGGCCATCGGCGCGCTGTCGGGCGACGGCGGCATGGTGTCGGTGGCCCTGCCGCTCCGCGCGGCCACCGAGGCGATCGCCCCCTGGGCGGGCCGCCTCTCGGTGGCCACGGTCAACGGCCCGTCCGCCGTGGTGGTCGCGGGCGCACCCGACGCCCTGGACGAACTCGTCGCCGCCTGCGAGCGGGACGGCACACGCGCCCGCAGGATCGCGGTGGACTACGCCTCGCACTCGCCGCAGGTCGAGCGGATCCGCGAGGAACTGCTCGCCGTCCTCGCGCCCGTCACCCCGCGCCCCGCGCGGATCCCGCTCCTGTCGACGGTCACCGGCGACTGGCTCGACACCACCGGGATGGACGCCGCCTACTGGTTCACGAACCTCCGGCGGACCGTCCTGTTCGAACCGGCGATCCGCAAGCTGGTCGCCGAGGGCCACGACGTCTTCGTCGAGACCAGCCCGCACCCGGTGCTGACCGCCGCCGTGCAGGAGACCGCGGAGGCCGCCGGCACCGGGCCCGTCACCGTCACGGGATCGCTGCGCAGGGACGAGGGCGGACCGGTCCGTTTCCTCACCTCCCTCGCCGCGGCACAGGTCCACGGGGTCGAGGTGGACTGGCACCCGGAGCCGTCGGGACCGCGCACCGTCCTGCCGGACCTGCCCACCTACCCGTTCCAGCGGCGGCGCTTCTGGCTCGGACCGGTCGCCGGGGCGGCGGCGGACGCGTCCGGTCTCGGGCTGCGTCCCGCCGGACACCCCCTGCTCGGGGCGACCCTGCGGCCCGCGGAGGGCGACGGACTGCTGCTGACCGGCCGGCTCTCCGCCCAGGCCCAGCCCTGGCTCACCGACCACACGGTCCTCGACCGGGTCGTCGTGCCCGGCACCGCCCTGGTGGAGCTGGCGGTACGCACCGCCGACGAGGCCGGGCGCGACACGGTGGACGAGCTGGTGATCGAGACCCCGCTGGTCCTGCCCACCGACGGAGCCGTCCAGATCCAGGTCTCCGTGACCGCGCCCGGCGAGGGCGGCCGGCGTGCGCTGACCCTCCACTCCCGGCCCCAGGACGCACCGGACGGCGCCGACTGGACCCGCCACGCCACCGGGTTCCTGACCCGCTCGCCCGCACCGGCGGCCCCCTCGGCGGGCACGCCGGGCACCTGGCCGCCGCCGGAGGCGGCCGCCCTGTCCCTGGACGGTCTCTACGACCGGCTCGCCGAGTCCGGCGTGGTCTACGGCCCCCGGTTCCGGGGACTGCGCGCCGCGTGGCGGCGCGGCGAGGAGCTGTTCGCCGAGGTCGCGCTCGACGGCGAGGAACGCGCGGCGGCCGGGGAGTTCGGGGTGCATCCGGCGCTGCTCGACGCGGCCTTCCACACGGCCGCACTCGGCACGGCGTTCCGGCCGGAGCCGGACCGGGCCCTGCTGCCGTTCGCCTGGAACGGGGTACGGCTGCACGCCTCGGGCGCGACGACCCTGCGGATCCGGCTCGCGCCCACCGCCGACGGCGGCCTGTCCCTGGACGCCGTCGACGAGGCCGGAGCCCCCGTCGTGTCGGTCGCCTCGCTGGTGTACCGGCCCGTTGCCGCGGGGCAGCTCGCCGCGGGGCCCGGGACCGCCACGCCGCTCCATACGCTCGCCTGGAAGCCGCTGCCGCTGCCGGACGCGGCGCACACGGGCGGCACCGGAACCGCGGCGTTCCTGGGAGAGACGTCCGGTCCGGGCCGGGAGGCGGCCTTCGACGACCCCGCCGCCGTCGCCGAGGCGGTCCGCGCGGGCCGGGACGTACCGGATCAACTCTGGTACGAGGTGGCGGCCTCGGCGTCCGCCGGACCCGGCACGGACGGGGACGCGGCGGACGTGTCCGTGCCGACGCGCGCACGGGCGACGCTCGACCGGGTGCTCGCCCTCGTCCAGGACTGGCTCGCCCGCCCCGAACTGGACGGCGTACGGCTGGGCGTGGTGACCCGGGGCGCGGTGTCCGTCGCCGGTGAGTCGCCGGACCTGGCGACCGCCGGGGTCTGGGGACTGCTGCGCTCGGCGCAGTCCGAACACCCCGGCCGCCTCCTGCTGGTGGACGCGGACCCGGACGGAGACGGAGGCGGAGATGCGGACGCGGACGGCGTCGGCCCGCTCGCCGCGGCCGTGACGGCCGCCGACGCCGCCGGGGAGACGCAGCTCGCCTTCCGGGGCGGCGCCGCCTTCGTGCCCCGCCTCGCCCCCGCGGCCCCGGCCACCGGATCGGGCACCGACGCGCCGTCCCCGTCCCGGACCTGGCGGTTCGCACCGTCCGAGGGGACGGTCCTGGTGACCGGAGGCCTGGGACTGCTCGGCAGGCTGATCGCCCGTCATCTCGTCACCGACCTGGGCGTACGGCACCTGCTGCTGACCGGCCGGCGGGGCGAGCGGACGCCGGGCGCGCCCGAGGCCGTCGCCGAACTCACCGGCCTCGGCGCCCACGTCACCGTCGCCGCCGTCGACGCGGCCGACCGGGACGCCCTGCGGACCGTCCTCGACGGCATCCCGGCGGCGCACCCGCTCACCGGTGTCGTCCACGCGGCCGGGACCCTGGACGACGGCGTCCTGGCCGGACTGACCGCCGACCGGCTGGACACCGTCCTGCGCCCCAAGGCCGACGCCGCCTGGAACCTGCACGAACTCACCCGGGACGCGGACCTCTCCGAGTTCGTCGTCTTCTCCTCGGCCGCGGGCGTCCTCGGCGTCCCCGGCCAGGCCAACTACGCCGCCGCCAACACCTTCCTGGACGCCCTGGTGGCACACCGCCGCGCACGAGGGCTGGCCGCCACCTCCCTCGCCTGGGGGCTGTGGGCCGAGAGCAGCGAGCTGACCGGCCACCTCGACGGCGCGGACCACCGCCGCAACGCCCGCCACGGCACCCGTGCGATCACCACCCCCGAAGGCCTCGCCCTGTTCGACGCGGCCGGAGCGACGGACCACGCCCTGCTCGTCCCGCTCGCCCTGCGGCACGGAGCCGACCCCGCGCAGCTTCCCGCGGTCCTGCGCGACCTCGTGCGGACGCGGCGGCCCGTCGCGTCCGCGGCGTCCGAGGCGCCGGGCGCCACCCTCGCCGGGCGGCTGCGCGCCCTCGACGCCGGGGCGCGGGAGGAGTTCCTGATCGGCCTGGTCCGGGCGGAGGCGTCGACCGTCCTCGGCCGCGACGACCGCGAGGGCATCGCCGCCACCAGGGCGTTCAAGGACCTCGGCTTCGACTCGCTGACGGCCGTGGAACTGCGCAACCGGCTGGGCGCGGCGAGCGGACTGCGGCTGTCGCCCACGCTCGTCTTCGACCACCCCACCCCGCGGTCCCTGGCCCGCTTCCTGCTCGCCGAACTCGTCGACGAGCAGGACGGGGCGCCCGCCCCGGCCCCCGCCGCCGGCCCGGCCCCCGGCACGGACGACCCCGTCGTGATCGTCGGCATGAGCTGCCGGCTGCCGGGCGGCGTCGCCTCGCCCGACGACCTGTGGGAGCTGGTGGCCGCCGGCGGCGACGCGATCACGCCCTGGCCCACCGACCGCGGCTGGGACAACGAGGCCCTCTTCGACGCCGACCCCGACCGGCCCGGCCGCACCTACACCCAGCACGGCGGATTCCTGCACGACGCGGCCGACTTCGACGCGGGCTTCTTCGGGATCTCCCCGCGCGAGGCGCTGGCCACGGACCCCCAGCAACGCCTCCTGCTCGAAACGTCCTGGGAGGCGTTCGAGCGGGCGGGCATCGCCCCCGACACGCTGCGCGGCAGCAGGACCGGCGTCTTCGTCGGCGTCATGTACAACGACTACGCCTCGCGCCTGCACGACCTGCCGCCGGAACTGGAGGGCTACCTCCACAACGGCAGCGCGGCCAGCGTGGCGTCGGGGCGCGTCTCGTACACGTACGGGTTCGAGGGCCCGGCGGTGACGGTGGACACGGCGTGCTCGTCGTCGCTGGTGGCGCTGCACCTGGCGGTGCAGGCGCTGCGCTCCGGCGAGTGCGACCTGGCGCTCGCGGGCGGTGTGGCGGTGATGGCCTCGCCCTCGGGCATGGTCGCCACCTCCCGGCACCGCGCCTTCGCCCCGGACGGCCGCGTCAAGGCGTACGCCGCCTCGGCGGACGGCACCAGCTGGGCGGAGGGCGTGGGGCTGCTGCTGGTGGAGCGGCTGTCGGACGCGCGGCGGCTGGGGCACCCGGTGCTGGCGGTGGTGCGGGGTTCGGCGGTGAACCAGGACGGCGCCTCCAACGGGCTGACCGCCCCGAACGGCCCGGCCCAGCAGCGTGTCGTCCGGCAGGCGCTGGCGACCGCGGGCCTCGCCCCGCACGACGTCGACGCGGTCGAGGGGCACGGCACCGGCACCACCCTCGGCGACCCGATCGAGGCACAGGCGCTGGTGGCCGCCTACGGCCGCGGCCGGCCCGAGAACCGGCCCCTGTGGCTCGGCTCGCTCAAGTCCAACATCGGGCACACGCAGGCCGCCGCCGGGGTCGCCGGGGTCATCAAGATGGTGCAGGCCATGCGGCACGGCGTCCTGCCGAGGACCCTGCACGTCGACGAGCCGTCACCGGACGTCGACTGGGCCTCGGGCGGTGTGCGGCTGCTGACCCGGGAGCAGCCGTGGGAGGCGGACGGACGGCCGCTGCGCGCCGGCGTCTCGTCCTTCGGCGTCAGCGGCACCAACGCCCACGTCATCCTCGAACAGCCCGACGGGACGCGGGAGCCGGCCTCCGCCCCCGCCCTCGACGGGACGCAGGAGCCGGCCTCCGCCCCCGCCCCCGGCGGGGATCGGGAGCCGGCCCCCGCCCCCGCGCCCGACGCCGGTGAGGCCCCGGCCCGGTCCGCCGAGGAGGCGCCCCTGCCCTGGGTGCTCTCCGCGCGGACCCCGGCGGCCCTCTCGGCCCAGGCCGGGCGGCTGCTCGCCCTGCTGGAGCGGGCGGAGGGCCGGCCGGCCGCCGCCGACGTCGCGCACGCCCTGCTCACCGACCGGTCGCACTTCGAACACCGCGCGGTCGTGGTCGGCGCCGGCCGCGACGCCGTCGCCCAGGGCCTCGGCGCCCTGGTCCGGGGAGAACCGGCCGGAAACCTCGTCCGGGGCGTCGCCGCCGACGGCGTCCGGACGGTCTTCGTCTTCCCCGGCCACGGCTCGCAGTGGGCCGGGATGGCCCACGGACTCCTGGACTCCTCCCCGGTGTTCGCCGAGCGGATCGAGGACTGCGCGCGGGCGCTGGCGCCCCACGTCGACTGGTCGCTCCTCGACGTCCTGCGCGAGCTGCCGGGAGCACCGACCCTGGACCGCGTCGACGTGGCCCAGCCCGCGCTGTGGGCCGTGCTCGTGGCGCTCGCGGCGCAGTGGCGGGCGTACGGGGTGGAGCCGGACGCGGTGGTCGGGCACAGCCAGGGCGAGGTCGCCGCCGCCACCGTGGCCGGCATCCTGTCCCTCGGGGACGCGGCCCGGATCGTCGTGGAGCGCAGCCTGATCCTGGCCGGTCTCGTCGGCAAGGGCGGCATGGTCTCCCTGGCCCTGCCGCCCGACGAGGTCGAGCGGCGCATCGAGGCCTGGCCGGGACGGCTCTCGGTGGCCACGGTCAACGGGCCCTCGGCCGCTGTCGTCGCGGGCGACGAGTTGGCCCTGGAGGAACTGCTCGCCGAGTGCGAGGAACGGGGCGAACGGGCCCGGCGGATCAGGGCGGCCACGGTCGCCGGTCACTCCCCGGTGATCGACGAGGCGAAGGAGGAACTCCTCGAACGGCTCGCCTTCGTCACCCCCCGCGAGGGCGACGTGCCCCTCTACTCCACGGTCACCGCCGCCCTCGCCGACCCGGCGGAACTGGACGGCACGTACTGGTACCGCAACATCCGGCAGACGGTCCGCTTCGCCCCCGTCGTCCGGGACCTGGTGGACGCGGGACACACCGTCTTCGTCGAGGTCAGCCCGCACCCCGTGCTGGCCGGCAGCATCCAGGACACCGTCGAGGCGGCGGACGCCGACGGCGTGGTGGTGACCGAGACCCTGCGGCGCGACCACGGCGGCCTGGACCGCTTCCTCGCCTCGGCCGCCGTCGTGCACGCCCGGGGCGTACCGGTGGACTGGTCCCCGGCGTTCGCGGGGCTGCGGCCGGGACGGGTGGAGCTGCCCACGTACGCGTTCCAGCGGCGCCGGTTCTGGCTGGACTCCGGGACGGCCCCCGCCGGACCGCTCGCCCGCGAGGGCGGCGACCCGGCCGGCCTCGGCGAGGACGAGGCGAGCGCCGAAGCCCCCGGTGACCTGACGTCGACGCTCGCCGCCCTGGGGCCCGCCGAGCGGGCCGAGGCGCTGCTCGACCTGGTGCGCCGGCAGACGGCCGACGTCCTGGGCCATGACGACGTCCACGAGGTGGGCGCGGACCGCGCGTTCAAGGAACTCGGCCTGGAGTCGCTGACCGCCGTGGACCTGCGCAACCGGCTCGCCACGGCCCTCGGCCGGAAACTGCCGGCCACCCTCGTCTTCGACCACCCGACCCCCGCGGCCGTCGCCGCGCATCTCGCGACGCTGCTGCCCGCCGCCGGCGCGGCACACCACGGGTCCGCGCACGACGCGCTCGCCCTGCTGGAGCGGATCGCGCCCGACGTCACGCCGTCCGACCCGGACGGGCTCGAACTGGTCGCCCGGCTCCGGGCGCTGGCCGCCCGCTGGGGCGACGACGTACGGGAGACGGGCGACGGCCGCGCCGACGACATCGACCTGGAGTCGGCGACCGACGACGAGCTCTTCGAACTGATGGACAGCGAGGCGTGATGCACGACGAGCAGGGGACGCGGGAGGTGGCCCACGGTGGCCGATGAGGAGAAGCTGCGCCGCTATCTCAAGCGGGCGCTCGCCGAGGGCCGGGAGACGCAGCGGCGCCTGCGCGAGGTGGAGTCGGGCCTGCGCGAGCCGATCGCCGTCGTCGCCATGAGCTGCCGGCTGCCGGGCGGCGTCGCCTCGCCCGACGACCTGTGGGACCTGGTGGCGGCGGGCGGCGACGCCGTCGCGCCCTGGCCCGACGACCGCGGCTGGGACCTCGACGCCCTCTACGACCCCGACCCCGACCGGCCGGGCACCAGCTACGCCCGGCACGGCGGATTCCTGTACGACGCGGCCGACTTCGACGCGGAGTTCTTCGAGATCTCACCGCGTGAGGCGCTGGCGACGGATCCGCAGCAGCGGCTGCTGCTGGAGGCGTCCTGGGAGGCGTTCGAGCGGGCCGGCATCGCCCCCGACACGCTGCGCGGCAGCAGCACGGGCGTTTTCGTCGGGCTGGCCGCTCAGGACTACCACACCCGGCTCGACCAGGTGCCCGCCGAACTGGAGGGCTACCTGGGCATCGGCAACCTCGCCAGCGTGGCGTCGGGGCGCATCTCCTACACCTACGGGTTCGAGGGCCCGGCCGTGACGGTGGACACGGCGTGCTCGTCGTCGCTGGTGGCGCTGCACCTGGCGGTGCGGGCGCTGCGGTCGGGCGAGTGCGACCTGGCGCTGGCGGGCGGTGCGACGGTGATGTCGACCCCCGCCGGGTTCGTGGCGTTCTCGCGGCAGCGCGGGCTGTCGCCCGACGGCCGCTGCCGGGCGTTCGCCGCCTCGGCGGACGGGACGGGCTGGGCGGAGGGCGTGGGGCTGCTGCTGGTGGAGCGGCTGTCGGACGCGCGGCGGCTGGGGCATCCGGTGCTGGCGGTGGTGCGGGGTTCGGCGGTGAACCAGGACGGCGCCTCCAACGGGCTGACCGCCCCGAACGGCCCGGCCCAGCAGCGCGTCGTCCGGCAGGCGCTGGCCAACGCGGGTCTCACCCCGCACGACGTCGACCTGGTGGAGGGGCACGGCACGGGCACGACCCTCGGCGACCCGATCGAGGTCCAGGCGCTCCAGGAGACGTACGGGCGCGGCCGGCCCGAGGACCGGCCCCTGTGGCTCGGCTCCCTCAAGTCCAACATCGGGCACACGGCGGCGGCCGCCGGCGTGGCGGGGGTCATCAAGGCGGTGCAGGCGATACGCCACCGCGTCCTGCCCCGGTCGCTGCACGTGGACGCGCCCACACCGCATGTCGAATGGGAGGGCGGCGGCGTACGGCTGCTCGACGAGGCCCGGCCGTGGCCGGACGGCGAACGGCCCCGCCGGGCCGGGGTGTCCGCCTTCGGGGTGAGCGGCACCAACGCGCACGTGATCGTCGAGCAGGCACCGCGGGAGCACGAGCCGGAGGAGAACGACTCCGACGACTCCGACGACTCCGACGACTTTGACGGCGCCGCCGGCGGCCCCGTCGCCGCACCCCGCCCCGCCGCGCTGCCCTGGCTCGTCTCCGCCCGGTCGGCGGCGGCGCTGCGGGACCAGGCGGACCGCCTCGCGGCCCTGCTGCGGGCCCGCCCCGACCTCGACCCGGCCGACGTGGCCTGGTCCCTGGCCACCCGGCGTGCCACGCACGACCACCGCGCGGTCGTCGTGGCGGGCGACCGCGACGGCGTCCTCGACGGCCTGCGCACCCTGGCCGAGGGACACCCGTCGGCCGCCGTACCGCGGAGCCCCGCCGACGGTGCCCCGGCGGCCCGCGCCGGCAAGACCGCCTTCCTCTTCACCGGACAGGGCAGCCAGCGGCCCGGCATGGGACGGGAGCTGTACGAGCAGTTCCCCGCCTACGCCCGGGCGTTCGACGAGGTGGCCGCCGAGCTCGACCTGCACGGTGCGGGACACCTGGCCCGTTCCGTGCGCGAGGTGGTGCTGTCCGACCGACACGGCGACCTGCTCGACCGCACGGAATACGCCCAGCCCGCCCTCTTCGCCGTGGAGGTCGCGCTGCTGCGGCTGCTGGAGAGCTGGGGGGTGCGGCCCGACGTGGTCGCCGGGCACTCGATCGGCGGCCTGGCCGCGGCGCACGCGGCCGGCGTGCTCACCCTGCCCGACGCCGCGTCCCTGGTGGTGGCCCGCGGCCGGCTGATGCAGGCGCTGCCGGACGGCGGCGCCATGGCCGCCGTGGAGGCCACCGAGGAGGAGGTCGCCGCCGCGCTGCGGGACCGTCCGGAGGCGGTCGCGATCGCCGCGGTCAACGGCCCCCGCTCGGTGGTCGTCTCCGGCGACGAGGAGCCCGTCGTCGCCCTCGCGGCCGCCTTCCGGGCACAGGGCCGCAGGACGGCCCGGCTCCGGGTGAGCCACGCCTTCCACTCCCCCCGCATGGAGGGGATGCTCGACGAGTTCCGCCGGACGGCCAAGGCGGTCGACCACCACGACCCGGTCCTGCCGGTGGTCTCCGACCTGACCGGCGCCCCGGTGCGGGACGGCGAACTCGGCGCCGACCACTGGACGGACCACGCCCGCAGCCCCGTCCGCTTCCTGGACGTCGTGCGGGAGCTGCGCGCCCTCGGCGCGACCCGGTTCGTGGAGGTGGGACCCGACGGCGTCCTCACCGCCCTGGTCGGCGACATCCTGGCCGACGACGCCTCCGGCGCGGCCCCGCCGGCCGTCCTCGCCTCCGTCCTGCGGAGCGGCCGCCCCGAGGCCGTGACCCTGCTGACGGCCTTGGGCCGGCTCCACGCCGACGGCGTGCCGGTGGACTGGCCGGCGGTCTTCGAGGGACTCGACCCGCACCCGGTGGACCTTCCCACCTACGCCTTCCAGCGGCGGCGCCACTGGCTCGACGCCACCGTGACCCGCAGCACCACCGACGTCCCGCTGCTCGCCGGTCCCGCGGCGCCCGCCCCCGGCCCCACCTGGGCCGAACAGCACGCGCATCTGTCCGGGCCCGCGCTCGGCACCGCGCTGCTCGACCTCGTACGGACGCAGGCGTCGGCCGTCCTCGGCTACCCGACGACGCAAGCGGTACGGCCCGAGCGGCCGTTCGTCGAAGCGGGACTGGACTCGCTCTCGGCCGTCGAACTGCGCGCCCGGCTCGCCGCCACGACCGGTCTGGCGCTCGGGGGAGCGCTCACCATCCGCTTCCCGACCCCGGCGGCCCTCGCCGGGCACCTGGAGGACCTGCTGCGCGAGCGGCCGGGGCCCGGCGTGCCGCCGACGGCGCAGGAGGGTCCGCTCACCACCCTCTATCTGCGGCTGTGCGCCGCCCGGCAGATCACGGCGGCCACCGAGGTGATCGTGGCCTCCTCCCGGCTGCGGGACACCTTCGGCGCGGCGGACACCGCCGTCCACGCCGTCGAACCGGTCGCCCTGGCACACGGCGGAGCCCCGACCGCGCTGGTCTGCTTCCCGGCCCTCACCGCACTGTCCGGGCCGCACGAATACGCCCGCTTCGGCCAGGCCCTCGACGGCCTACGGGACGTCCTCGCCGTCCCCGCACCCGGCTACGCGCCCGACAGCGCCCTGCCGGACTCCGCGGACACCTTCGTCGCGATGCAGGCCGACGCGGTCCAACGGCTCGTGGGGGAGCGGCCGTTCGCCCTGCTGGGCCGCTCCCTGGGCGGCTGCGTCGCGCACGCCGTGACCGCTGAGCTCGAACGCCGCGGAACACCCCCGGCGGGCCTCGCCATGGTCGACACGTACCCGATGGACACCGCCTCCCTCCCCGGCATGGAGTGGTGGATGCCCGCCATGATCAACGGCATGGTCGACCGGTTCGACGCCTTCGACCTGGGCCTGAGTGACAACGGCCTGACCACCATGGGAAGTTACCTGCGCACCTTCGGCCCCTGGCAGCCCCGGCCGGTCACCACCCCGACCCTCCTGCTGCGGGCCGAGGACCCGCTGCCCGGGACACCGGCCGACCCGCGGCGCGACACCCGCGCCTTCTGGCGGCTGCCGCACACCACGGCGGACGTGCCCGGCGACCACTTCTCCGTCCTCGAGGAGCACTCGGCGACCACCGCCGCCGCCGTGGAGGAGTGGCTGAACACCATCGGCCGACCGGCCCCCTGACCCCCGGCCCCCTGACCACCCGCCCCCTGACCACCGGCCACCGCCCCTCTGACCACCGACACCCGCACAACGCACGCGGCACCCGCACAACGCACCGCACGACGCACCGCACGACGCACCGCACGAGAGAAGAGAACACCACCATGACCGCACCACAGCCCCTGCACCTCGCCGTCGCCCTGGACACCGTCGGCTGGCACCCCGCGGCGGGCGCCGGGCCCGACGCCCCCGACGGCGACCTGTACGGCCTGGCGCACTGGACCGGACTCGTCCAGGAGGCCGAACGCGGGCTGCTGGACTTCGTGACGCTGGAGGACCCGCCCAAGCGCCCCACCGGTCACGTCGCCCACCGGCTGGACGCCCTCCTCGTCGCCGCCGCCCTGGCGTCGCGCACCGAACGCATCGGACTGGTGCCGACCGGCGTGGTCGACCGGGCCCAGCCGGCGCACATCGCACGGGCCATCGCCACCCTGGACCACGTCAGCGGCGGCCGGGCCGGCTGGCGCACCCAGGTGACGCCCGCACGCCCGATCGTGATAGCCGACATCTTCACCCCCGAGGTGCAGCGGCCGATGGCCGAGCTCTTCGAACGGGCCGCCGACCTGGTACGGGTGGTGCGAGCGCTGTGGGACGGCGTCGACGACGAGAAGGCGCTGCGCGATCTCGCGCCCGGCCGGTTCGCCCCGGCCGACCCCGACCCCGGCGGCAGCTTCACCGAGATCGAGCCGCTCGGCGTAACGGCGGGCGACTGGCTCACCATCGACTCGCCCGCGCTGGCCCCCCGCGCCCCGCAGGGCCACCCGCTCATCTTCACCCTCGCCCACATCTCCCTCCCGTACCGGTACGGAGCCCGCTCCGCCGACGTCGTGTCGGTGACGCCGCACAGCGCCGAGGAAGCGCGCGCGACCGTCGAGGAGATCAGGACCGAACAGGCCGCGGCCGGACGCGCGGACCAGAAGGTGCACGTCTTCGCCGACGTGGTGGTCTTCCTCGACAGCACCCCGGGCCGGGCCGCCGAGCGCAAGGCGCGCCTCGACGAGGCGCACGGCGCCCCCTACACCTCCGACGCGCACATCGCCGTGGGCACCCCCGCCGAGGTCGCCGACCTGCTCCTGGAATGGCAGGGAGCAGGACTGTCCGGGTACCGCCTGCGGCCCGGCGCGCTGCCCCACGACCTGACCGCCATCACCCGCGAACTGGTGCCCGAACTCCAGGCCCGGGGCGCGTTCCGGACCGCCTACGAGGCCGACACCCTGCGCGGGCTGCTCGGACTCCCGCTACCGCCGGCCCCCGACGCGCTCTGAGACCGGCCCCCGGTACGCCGCTTCCTGCCGGAGTTCCCGCTCCGGCAGGTGGTCCTCCTCTCGGAGCTGCCGCTGCGGCAGGCCCGGGTCCGCTCGTGCGGACGGCCCCGGCTCCTCCCGGCGGTCGGGTTCGAGCAGCCACGGCGGCAGGTGTGCCCGGCCCTTGATACGCAGTTTCCGGTAGGTGTGCGTCAGATGCTGTTCCACCGTGCTGACGGTGATGAACAGCCGTTCGGCGATCTCGCGGTTGGAGAGCCCGGCCGCCGCGAGCGCCGCCACCTGCGCCTCCGAGCTGCTGAGCACACCTGCCCGGGCCCGGGCGCCGCGCTCGTGTCCGGCGGCCGGCGCCTCACGTGCCGCCAGCCGCCGGGACAGCGGGGCGAGGCCCTGCTCCTCGGCGATGTCCAGGGCCTGCCGGGCGACCATCCGCGCCCGGCCGCTCTGGCCCGCCCGGGTGTGCACCTCGCTCAGGTCGGCCAGGGCGCCGGCCAGCTCCAGCCGGTCACCGGCGGCGTCGAGCAGGTCGGCGGCCTCCCGCAGCAGGGTCGCGCGCTGCCGGGAGTCGGCCACGGAGGCGGCCGTGTGCAGCGCCATCCCCCGGGCCCGGGGCTGACCGGCCGGAACCATGGCGAGCTGCTCGACGGCCAGCCGCCGGGCCTCGTCGGTCCTGCCGAGCCGCAGCAGGGCCGTCACCGCGTCGCCGCGCCACGGCACGAACGCGGGGAGGTCGATGTCCCACTCCCGCATGAGCCGGCCGCACCGCGTCAGGTCGTCGAGCGCGCCGTGCAGCAGGTTCACCGAGAGCCGCCACCGGCCGCGCGCATACAGGTACTGGATCCCGAACCGGGTCTGGAACAACTGCTCGGGCAGCGCCGACACCGGGGGCCCGCCGACGTCCCTCATCGTGCCCGTAGCGGCGGCGGCCAGCTGGAGACTCGACAGCGGAGAGCCGATCAGGACCCCCCAGCCGCGCAGCGACAGCAGCCCCATGGCCCGGCGGGAGCACTGCTCCGCGAGTTGTACGTCGCCCTGGCGGATCGCTGTCTCGGCCCGCAGCGCCGTGAACAGCGCCTGCCACGTCGGGACGTCACGCCGGGCGGACTCCCGCAGCAGCAGGTCGCACCAGCCCGCCGCGAGATCGCACCGGTCGGCGTAGACCAGCACGGACACCGCCTGGTGGACGGTGTCGAAGGTGGTGTCGTCCAGCACCGTCGTCTGCAGCGCCAGTTCGGCGCTGCGCACGGTGTCCGGGCCGGGGCCCGAACGCAGCAGCCGGTTCAGGACGCCGGCCATCCGCCCGGGTGCCCCGTCGGCGGCCCCCGCGGCCGACCGCCGCGGCCGGGTCCGGGCGGCGGGCTGGGACAGCAGCGCCGGATGGGAGGCGCGCACCCACTGCCGTGCCGCGTGGTACTCGGCGCTGGAGCGCGCGTCCAGCGTCTCCGAGGACCGTTCGAGCCGGCGCAGCGCGAGGGTGATCTCGTCGCTGCTGCCGTTCCACAGCAGCCGCCCGAGCAGTGCCACGCCCTGGCAGCCGGACAGCCGGCCCTCCCGCAGGGCGGCGATCACCGGACGCAGCCGTCGGCAGGCGGTGTCCGGGTCGGTCCGGAAGTCGACGAGGCTGCGCAGCATGGTCACCGTCACCCGCTGGTCCTCGTCCGCGCAGGCCTCGCCGGCCACGTCTAGGCAGGCCTCGGCGAACGACGTGTCGTCATGGCGCAGCGCCTCGCGCGCCGCCTCCACCGCCACGGGGTAGGCCCACGGCTCCCGGCTGTGCCGGGCCGCCACCAGGTGGACGGCGATCGCCGACGCGGGCTTGCCGGCCTCGTGCAGCAGCCGGGCCGCGTCCCGGTGCAGCGCCGCGCGCTCGCCGGCGGACATGCCGGCCAGGACGGCGGCGCGGGCGGCGGGATGGCGGTAGCGCCCGTCGTCGAGGACGCCGAAGCGGTCCATCGCCTCCAGCGTCTCGTCGACCACCGCCCGGGGCCGGCCGAGCAGCCGGGCCAGCAGGTCGCGGGAGCCCGACGCGTCCAGCACCGCGAGCGCGCGGGCCGCGTCGCGGTACCGCTCCCCGGCGCGGCGGACACACGCGTCCACCGCCCGGCCGAACTCCTCGCCCGCGACCGGCTCCGCCGCGGACGGCCGCCGGGCCGCGTGCTCGTGGTGGTCCTCCGCGAGCGCGCGCAGCAGCAGGGGGTTCCCGCCGCTGAGCCGGTGCCAGGACTCGGCCGCGGAACCGGCCGCCGGGCCGGGGCCGATCAGCCGGGTCAGCATCTCCCGGGTGCCGGCCGGGGACAGGGGCCCCACCCGCAGCCGGGTGAAGTGCCGCTGGCGCATCATGGTCGTGCGCCAGGACAGCTGAGGGCCGCTCGCCCCGGCCGCCGTGTCGCGCTCGGTCACCACCAGCAGCACGCGGTCGGTGCGCAGCAGGCGCCCGACGTACGTCAGGGAGTCCAGGGAGGCCGAGTCGGCGAAGTGCAGGTCGTCGACGATGACCACCAGGGGAGTCCGCTCCGACAGGCCGCGCAGCAGCTGCCACTGCACCTGGCTGACCTGCGCGGGCGTCGGGCCGTGCGTCAGCAGGTCCGCGTCGCACGGCGCGATCGGGGTGCCGTCCCCGGGCAGGCGCAGCGCCCGCTCGCGGTCGGCCGGCGAGAAGTGCTGGTGCCGGAAGAGCTGGCCGACGACCCCCAGCGCGACCTTCTGCTCCGAGCAGCGGGCCGTCGCGTGCAGCACCACGGCACCGGCGGCCGCCGCGTCCTCGCCGAGGACGTGCAGGAGTTCGGTCTTTCCGCCGGCGACCGGCCCGCTGACCGCGGCCACGCCTCCTCGGCCCGCGAGACACTCGGCCAGCATCTCGCGCAGTCGCCTCACCTGGGTCTCACGTTCGACTAGAACCACAGCAGCTTCCCCATCCCCCACGTCGCGGTGCGTTGTACGGATCTCGGGACGTCAACGCCGTCGGTGACATCCATGTCGGGCAGGCGGAGGGGGCGAGGTGGTCAGGCCCGCTCCGGTGCGGGCGCGGCGCCCGGGAGCAGCCGGGAGCGGATCAACGCGCCGATCCGGTCCTGGTGTTCGGTGAGGAAGAAGTGGCCGCCGCTGAAGGACAGCACCTCGGTGGGGCCGTCGGTGTGTCTCTCCCACGCCCGCGCCTCGTCCGCCGTGACCTTCGGGTCGTCGGTGCCGACCAGCACGGTGACCGGCGCCCCGATCGGGGGGCCCGGCCGGTGGCGGTAGCGTTCGACGGCCCGGTAGTCGCCGCGCAGCGTCGGCAGGACCATCGCGACCAGCTCGGGATCCTCCAGCAGCGCGGGCGGCGTCCCGCCCTGCCGGACGATCTCCGCCACCAGGTCCCGGTCGTCGGCGAGATGGAGCCGTTCGGTCCGGACGGTGGACGGCGCCCGTCTGCCGGACGCGAACAGCGCGGCCGGCCCCGACCCCGTCGTGCTCTGCAGCCGCCGGGCCGTCTCGTACGCCACCAGGGCGCCCATGCTGTGCCCGAAGAAGGCGGGCGGCTCGGCCCACCAGGGCCGCAGCACGTCGGCGATCGATCCGGCCAGGCCCTCGATGTCGCTGACCTGCGGCTCCGCCCGGCGCTCCTGGCGCCCCGGGTACTGCACGGCGAGCACCTCCACCTGGGGATGCAGCCGCGCGGAGAGCCAGAAGTAGAAGCCGGCCGATCCTCCCGCGTGCGGGAAGCACACCAGGCGTGCGGCGGCCTCCGGCGAGGGATGGAAGCGCCGGATCCACACATCGGTGTCGAGGTCCGTCGTCATGCCCGTGATCCCTGTCCTTCCTGGTTCCGGTCGGGCCGGGGCAGCGCGGCCAGCAGCTCCCGCGTGTACGGGTGGGCCGGGCTGTCGAAGATCTGTCCGACGTCCCCGGTCTCGACCAGCCGCCCGTCCTTCATCACGATCACCCGGTCGCTGACGTGGTGGACGACGCCGAGGTCGTGCGAGATGAACAGCAGGGCCACCCCCAGCTCCCGCTGGAGCTCGGCGAGCAGGTCCAGCACCTGGGCCTGGATCGACACGTCGAGCGCGGAGACCGGCTCGTCGCACACGATCAGCCGGGGCCGGGTGGCCAGCGCCCGGGCGATCGCGACGCGCTGGCGCTGTCCGCCGGACAGCTCCGTCGGGCGCCGGTCCTGCACCCGGGCCGACAGGCCGACCTGGCCGAGCAGTTCGGTGACCCGCGCCGCGCGGACCCGGCCGCGCGGGACCCCCGCCCTGGCCACCGCCTCCGCGACGATGCCGCGCACACTGTGCCGGGGGTCGAAGGAGCCGAGCGGGTCCTGGTGGACGACCTGGAGACGCGGACGCCGGGCCCGCCGTTCCCGCTCGGGCAGGCCGCTCCAGGGCTCGCCCTCGAACCGCACGCTCCCCTCGTCCGGTTCCACCAGGCCGAGCACGATGCGGGCCGTGGTCGTCTTGCCGGAGCCGGACTCGCCGACCAGGCCGAGCGTCTCGCCCGCGGCGATCCGGAAGGACACCTCGCTGACGGCGGTCCAGGAACCGCCGCCCGGCGCCCGGAAGCGCTTGGAGACACCCCGCACGTCCAGCAGCGCCTCGCGCGGGGCGGCGGCGCCGGGTTCCCGCCCGGCGGCGGTCACGGGGCGGCGGACGGCCGGTGCCGGCAGCGGCAGCGGCGCGTCGGGATGCCAGCAGAGCGTCACATGCCCGCCGTCGCCCGCCGCGGCCACCGGCAGCTCGGCCCGGCAGCGCGCGTCGGCCGCCGCGCACCGGGCCGCGTACGGGCAGCCGCCGGGCCCCGCCGCCTCTCCCCGCCCGGGGGTCGCGACGGACAGCGCGCCGCCCTTGGAGCCGAACGTGGGCACCGCCGCCAGCAGGGCTCTGGTGTACGGGTGCCGGGGATCCTTCAGCACGTCACGGGCCGGCCCCTGCTCGACGACCAGCCCCCCGTACATCACCGCGACCCGGTCGGCGAGCCGGGCCACCACCGCCAGATCGTGACTGATGAGCAGCAGCGCCGTACCCTCGCCGACCAGACGGCCCAGCAGGTCGAGGATCTGGGCCTGCACGGTCACGTCCAGGGCCGTGGTCGGCTCGTCGGCCACGAGCAGTTCCGGCGCGCCGGACAGCGCGGACGCGATCAGGGCGCGCTGACGCAGACCGCCCGACAACTGGTGGGGATACTCAGCGGCCCGGCGGGCGGGGTCGGGGATGCCGGCGTCGGACAGCAGGGCGAGGCTCCGCTCGCGCGCCTCGGCGCCCCGGGCGAGGCCGTGCGTGTGCAGCGTCTCCCGTATCTCGGCGCCCACCGTGCGCAGCGGGTCCAGGGAGACCAGCGCGTCCTGGAGGACCAGCCCGATCCGGCGCCCCCGCACGGCCCGCCACTCGCGCTCCGACAGGGCGGTCAGATCGACGCCGTCGAAGTCGAGCCGCCGGGCCGCCACCGTGGCGTGCGCCCCGGTCAGCCCGAGCAGGGTGCGGGCCGTGACGCTCTTGCCCGACCCGGACTCGCCGACCACGGCGAGGCATTCGCCCCGGCCGAGGGTGAACGACACGTCCCGCACGGCACGGACCTGCCCGCCCCGCCGGAAGGTGACGTCGAGACCCTCGACGCTGAGCAGCGGCGACTCGGTGGCGTTCATCGGGCGGTCCTCCGGGTGAAGCGCTGCTGGGCGTGGCGGCCGACCACGTTCACGGCGATGACGGTCGTGGTGACGGCGGCTCCCGGGAACACCCCGATCCACCACGCCGTCTGCAGGAAGTCCCGCCCGGCGGAGAGCAGCGCCCCCCACTCGGGCGAGGGCGCGGCGGGCCCGAGGCCCAGGAAGCTCAGCCCGGAGGCCGAGATCAGCGCCGTACCGAACCCGACGGTCGCCAGGGTCAGCAGGGGCGCGAGGGCGTTCGGCAGGATGTGCCGCAGTACGATCCGCCGGCGCGGCAGGCCGAGGGCCACCGCCGACTCGACGTACCCGGAGCGCCGTACCACCAGGGCCTCCGCGCGGACCAGCCGGGCGTAGCCGGGGACGAAGGCGATGCCGATGGCGGTCATCACGTTGACGGTGCCCGAGCCCAGCACGGTCACGACCAGCAGGGCCAGCAGCAGGGCGGGCAGGGCCAGCAGGATGTCGGCCAGCCGCATCAGCAGCTGGTCGGCGACGCGTCCGCCCAGCGCCGCGGCCAGGCCGAAGGCCGCGCCCGCGACGACCGAGACGACGGTGGAACCGAAGCCCAGCAGCAGCGAGGGCCGGGCGCCGTAGAGGATCCGGGTGAACAGGTCGCGGCCCAGCTGGTCGGTGCCGAGCCAGTGCTCGGAACCGGGTGCCTGGAGCGCGGAGAGCGGGTCGGTCGCCGAGGGCGAGACGCTGGTGAACAGACCCGGTGCCACCGCGACGAGCACGATGATCAGCAGCAGGGCACCCGCGAGCACGACGGTCACGGGAACGGACGACAGCGGTCCGGCCCACCGCCGCCGCACCCGGGCGGGAGCGGCGACGGCACCACCGGTGCCGAGATCGGGGAGGAGTGAACTGGCCATGGATCAGGCGCTCCTGAGCCGCGGGTCGATGACGGGGTACAGCAGCTCCACGACGGTGGAGATCACGACGAAGACGAGGGCCGAGAGCAGCACCACGCCGATCACGACCGGCATGTCCTTGGAGGTCACCGCCTGGAGGACGAGCGAGCCGATGCCGGGCCGCCCGAACACCGTCTCCACCAGCACGGCGCCGCCGATGAGGGAACCGGTGAGCCACCCCGCCAGCGTGAGCAGCGGCACGGCCGAGTGGCGCAGCGCGTGCCGCAGCCGTACCGCCGTCCGGCCGGCACCGCGGGAGCGGGCGGTGACCACGAACGGCTGCTCCAGGGCGGCTTCGAGCCCCTCGCGCAGCACCTGCGCCATCACGCCGGTGAGCGGCAGCGCCAGCGTGACGGCGGGCAGCACCAGCGAGGCGAAGCCGTCCGCCCCGGCCACCGGGAAGAGCGTGAACCGGAAGGAGAAGACGGTCAGCAGCACGATCCCCACCCAGTAGGACGGGGTGGAGGCCGCGACCAGCTCCCACACCGAGGCGACCGCGCGCAGCGCGGGCCGGCGGCCGGCCGTCGCCACCGCGGAGAGCACCGCGAGGACGACGGCCAGGACCAGCGCGGCCAGGGCCAGCTGGACGGTCGGCACCAGCTGGTCGCCGATCAACGACCACACCGGCCGCTGGAGCTGGTACGACTCCCCGAGGTCACCCCGCAGGAGCCGGCCCAGGTAGTGCAGGTACTGCTCGGCGACGGGCCGGTCGAAGCCGTACTCCCGGCGGATCTCGGCCCGCACCTCGGGGGAGCCGGCGTTGGAGGGTCCCAGCAGCACGGACACCGGGTCGCCGGGGATGAGCTGGAGGGCGAGGAAGGCCAGGGTGGCGGCCCCCGCCAGCACGGCCACCGCCGAGCCCAGCCGCCGGGTGACCGCGCGGGCGAGGGTCGTCGCCGAGGCCGCCGTCACGCCGAGCCCAGCCAGGTGTCGTAGTACGTCAGCCAGTTGCTCGCGTCGAACGTCAGCCCCTTCACGGTCTTGGCGTGCCCGACCAGGGAGACCTGCGTGTAGAGCGGGACGACGACGGCCAGGTCGACGGCCCGCTGCTGCACCTTGGGATAGACGTCCGCGTGGACCTTCGCGTCCAGCGTGGCCCGGCCCTCGTCCGTCCACCGGTCGAAGTCGGCGTCGGTGAGGAACGTGGCGTTGATGCCGCCCTTCGCCGGCGCGCTGCCGGAGTTGAGGAACAGCCACAGCACGTCCGGGCTGAACCGGGGCCAGCTGAGGTCGATGGCGTTCGCCTTGCCGCCGTACACCTGGGTGTTGTAGGTGCCGAGGTCGAGGCTGGGGCGCTTGACCTCGATGCCGATCTTCTTCAGGTCCGCCTGGATGGCCTGGCCGAGGACGTCGCGCCCCTCCCGGGTCGCCTGGATCGACAGCTGCGGCCAGGTCACCGTGAGCCGCTTGCCGTTCTTGGTCCGGTAGCCCTGCGCGTCCCGGCCGGTCCAGCCCGCCTCGTCCAGCAGCTTCGCGGACTCCTCCGGGTCGTAGGGCCAGCTGTCTTCCAGGGACTTGTCGTAGTAGGGGGTGGTGGGGCTGATGGGGCTCCACGCCCGCGGGTACTGGCCGAAGGTGACCGTCTTCACGTCCTGGTCGATGTCGATCCCGCGCTGGATCGCCTTGCGGACCCGCTGGTCGTCGAGCGGGGCCAGTGAGCTGTTGAGCCAGAGGTTGTAGTTGCCGCCGGGGGCCTGCCGGGAGATGAGCGAGAGCCCGGGCGTCGCCTTGACCGTGGTGACGTTCTGCGGCGGGATGGCCTTCGCCACCTGCACCTGACCGCTCGTCAGCGCGCCCGAGCGCACCGAGGCCGTGGACAGGAAGCGGACGACGAGCTTGTCGAGGTAGGCGGGCCCGGTGTGCGCGGCGGTCGCGGGCCCCCACTTGTACTTCGGGTTGCGGGTCAGCACGGCCGACTGGCCCTTGGTGTAGCTGGTGAAGACGAAGGGTCCGCTGCCCACGTCGGCGGGACCGCCCGCGGCGAGCTTGCCGGCGTTCGCCTCGAGGGCCTTGGGCGAGTAGAAGCCCAGGTAGGTCGTGCTGGCGGCCTGGAGGAAGGGGGCGAACGGCTTGGAGAAGGTGACCTTGGCCGTGTGCGCGTCGACGACCTCGGTGCCCGTGTAGGGGCCCAGGAGGCTGATCGCGTACAGCGACTTGGTGGACTTGGCGACGATGTGGTCGAAGTTGGCCTTCACCGCGGACGCGTCGAAGCGGGTGCCGTCGCTGAAGGTCACGTCGGTGCGCAGATGGAAGGTGTAGCTCTTGTAGTCGTCCGCCACCTCCCACTTGGTGGCCAGCCAGGGGTGGAACTTCCCGTCGGCGTCCTGGGAGACCAGCGAGTCGAACACCTGGCGCTGGATCTCGGCGGTGACGTCCTGGGTGCTGGCGTGGATGTCCCAGGAGACCGGTTCGGTGTCGACGGCGGCGGTGAGGGTCCCGCCCCGGACCGGTGTGTCCGAGCCCGCCTTGCCGGTGTCGTCGCCGCCGGACGAGCAGGCGGTGAGCAGGAGGAACCCGCTCAGGGTCGCCGCGAGGAGACGGCTGAGCGCGGACAGGGACGGGCGCATGGTCGAACCCCCGGCGTGAGTGGGTCTGGGACGAGAGGACGGTGAGGCGGGAGACGCGGGGCCGGCGGACGGTGTGCCGCCGGGGGACCCGTCCCCCGGCGGCACCCGCCGGGGGACGGACGGTGATCGGGCCGGCTCAGTCATCGGGTGCCTCCGCCGCGAGGGCCGTCGCACCGACGACCGGCAGGATGGCGTCCTCGCCCGGCGCGTGGACGCCCACCGACTGGATGTCACGGAAGTGCCGTTCCAGCGGGCTGCCCTGGGCCAGCCCGGGGTTGCCGAGCAGTTGCACCGCCGTCCGGACGGCGGTGGTGAGATGACGTACGACCACGACCTTCGAGGCCAGCGCGTCGACACCGCGGACGGGATCGCCCCGGTCGACCCGCTCCGCCACGGAGAGGATCAGCTGCTCGGCGCTGGAGAGCAGCGTCTCGATCTCGCCCGCCGTGCGCTGGAAGCGGTCCGTCGTGGCGAGGGGCCGTCCCAGCGCGGCGGGCGTCCGCGTGTGGGCGAAGGTGTGCACGACGCTCTGTGCCGCGCGCGCCACGCCCAGGTAGAGGGAGGACGAGAGCAGGAGCATGATGCTGCCGGGGAGCGTGCCCGGGGCGGGTTCGGCGCCGGGAGGGGCGAGTTCGTGCACGTACTCCGCGGGGATCTCGACGTCCGTGAACACCACCTCGTGGCTGCCGGTGGCGCGCATGCCCAACTGCTGCCAGGTGGGCACGATGTCGATGCCGGGTGTGCCGGCGGGGACGATGAAGTTGCCCACCCGTGGCGACGGCTCGTCCGTCGCCGCCCAGACCAGGAAGTAGCTGAGGCCCTCGGCGCCGGTGACGTACCGCTTCCGGCCCTGGATCGACCAGCCGTTCGCGGTCCGCCGGGCGGTGGTCGCCGGCAGCGGGCCCCGGGTGGACGAGCCCATCTCCGGCTCCGCCCGAGCGTGGTTGAGCAGGGTCGGCCGCTCGGCCGACTCGGCCAGCACCCGCGCGTACAGCTCCTGCGGCCAGGGGCTGCGGGTCTGCAGGAGGTGGGGGACGATGGTCATCCCGGAGATCAGCGCGGTCGACGGGTCACCGCGGCCGAGCGCCAGCAGGATGCGGCTGACGTCGGTGAAGCTCGCCCCGGGACCGCCGTACCGGGGGTCCACGCCCGCCGTCAACAGCCCTGCCTCGTGGACCCGTTGGATCGGACCGTGCGGGAAGGCGCCGGTGCGGTCGTGCTCGGCCGCGGTCGCCGCGAGCGACGCGCTCACCTCGTCCAGGCGGCCGAGGTCCAGGGGTAACAGCCGGCTTTCCGTGGCAGAGCTCATGAGGCCCGCTCCGGGGCGGGGCGGGACAGGGCGGTGGCCATGGGCATGTGCGTGTCCTTGGGGATCGGGTGACGGTCCGGCCACGTGGGGTGAGCGGAGCGGGGCGGCGATACGGCGCACCGGACGTGCGGCACCGACGGGTCGCGGCGGACCCGGTCGGGCGGCGACCGTGGGGGAGGTGGAGGACCGTGTCAGAGGGTGCGGGCTCTCGCCCGGGGTCCGGCCTGCGGGCCCGTGTTCACCGGAGTCCGGCGGCCGGACGGGCGGATGGGATCAGCGACAGCTGGTCGACTTGATCCGGCCGAAGTCCACGACGCGGCACTGCGTCAGACAGGGCATCAGGTGATCGCTGGAACCATGGCCGAAGCCGCCGGCCGGTGGCCGGCCGAACTCCGTCACAGTCACAGGCCCGAACATGCCACTGAGCATGCAGGACATGGGCATGCCGCGTCCAATGCCGATTCGTGATCAAGGCTGATCGCGCACACCGATCGGTGGCCGCCCCGTGCCCGTGCCCCGCAGACCACGCCGGTCCCGGTGCCCCGCCCCCTCCACGGCGGCCCGGACGGGCGACGCTCCCGCGGCGCGCCCCTCACGAACTGCGGATATCTTCCCCTTTCCGGCCGTCCGCCCCGTCCGCCGCCGACCGCCTCCACGCCCCGGGGCGGCGCACACCGCACCGTCCGAAGGACCCGGGCCGCCGCACCCCGGAGGCGTTCCCGGTTCCGCGCCACGAGCGTGTTCTCTGTTTCGATCTTCCGGGCCCGTACGCGGATGCCCGGTGCCCGGCGGGGGAGCAGGGGCAGGTCCAGGACAGCAGTACCCGTTCGTGGCACGGCCGAGGGTTGTCCGTGGGACGGTCGAGGGTTGGTCGTGGCACTGTCGCAGGGTGGTCGTATGCTCACTCCCGGACTCGTCCGTACCAGACGATCACCGGCGCGGCCCGGGAACACCGGGCGTGGCCGGGGCGTTGTGACGGACGACGAGACGTGTGAGGCGCCACCGCGCGCCCGACCGAGGGAGGTGACCGACGTGGCCCGCAGAGCCCACGCCGTGCACCTCTACTCCCGGCCCCACATCGACCTCCAGCGCGTGGCCGGCGCGCTCTGTCGTTCCTGACGCTCCCGCTCCGGCCGTCGGCCGGGCGACCTGCCGGCTCGTCGCGCGCTCCGCCACTGTGCCCGCGCACGGGGCCGGCGTCTTTTCCCGCGGACCTCCAGGACGTTTCCCGGACCCCTCAGGAAGGCACTCCCGTGTCCTCGACCCCCTCTTCTCCCCTGCACCTCGCCGTGGCCTTGGACGGCACCGGCTGGCACCCCGCCTCCTGGCGTGATCCGGTGGCCAGGCCCCGTGAGCTGTTCACCGCCGGGTACTGGGCCGATCTCGTCGCCGAGGCCGAGCGCGGCCTGCTGGACTTCGTCACCATCGAGGACGGCCTCGGCCCGCAGTCCTCCCACTTCCTGGACCCGGACGACCGCACCGACCAGGTCCGCGGCCGCCTCGACGCCGTCCTCGTCGCCTCCCGGATCGCCCCGCTGACCCGCCACATCGGCCTCGTCCCGACCGTCGTGGCGACCCACACGGAGCCGTTCCACATCTCCAAGGCGATCGCCACCCTCGACTACGTGAGCACCGGCCGCGCGGGCCTGCGCGTCCAGATCACCGCCCGTCCCACCGAGGCCGCCCACTTCGGCCGCCGCTCGGTCCCCCGCATCGAGTCCTACGACGGCCCGGCCACGCTGGACCTGGTGGCCGACCTGTTCGACGAGGCCGCCGACCACGTCGAGGTCGTGCGCCGCCTCTGGGACAGCTGGGAGGACGACGCGGAGATCCGGGACGTGGCCACGGGCCGGTTCATCGACCGCGACAAGCTCCACTACATCGACTTCGAGGGCCGGCACTTCAGCGTCAAGGGCCCTTCCATCACCCCGCGCCCGCCGCAGGGCCAGCCACTGGTCACCGCCCTCGCCCACGACACCGTCCCCTACCGCCTGGTGGCCCGCGCCGCCGACGTCGGCTACGTCACCCCGCACGACGCCGACCAGGCCCGCGCGATCGTCGCCGAGATCCGTGCCGAGCAGGAGACGGCCGGGCGTGCCGCCGAGCCGCTGCACGTCTTCGCCGACCTGGTGGTCCTCCTCGACGACGACCCGGCCGAGGCCGCCGCCCGCCGAGACCGCCTCGACGCCCTGGCCGGCGAGGAATACACCAGCGACGCCCGGATCTTCACCGGAACCCCCGCCCAACTCGCCGATCTGCTCCAGGAGTTCCAGGCGGCCGGCCTGACCGGCTTCCGGCTGCGCCCCGCCGTCGCCGGCCACGACCTCCCGGCGATCACCCGGGGCCTGGTCCCCGAACTCCAGCGCCGCGACGCCTTCCGCCGCGCCTACGAGGCCGACACCCTGCGCGGGCTGCTCGGCCTGGCCCGCCCCGCCAACCGCTACGCCGCCGCCTGAGCGGGAGGGAGCAACCCACCATGAGCAAGCCCCTGAAGCAGATCCACCTGGCCGCCCACTTCCCCGGCGTCAACAACACCACCGTGTGGAGCGACCCCCGGGCCGGCAGCCACATCGAGTTCAGCTCCTTCGCCCACTTCGCCCGCACCGCCGAACGCGCCAGGTTCGACTTCCTCTTCCTCGCCGAGGGCCTGCGCCTGCGCGAACAGGGCGGCGAGATCTACGACCTGGACGTCGTCGGCCGCCCCGACACCTTCACCGTCCTCGCCGCGCTCGCCGCCGTCACCGACCACCTCGGCCTCACCGGCACCATCAACTCCACCTTCAACGAGCCCTACGAGGTGGCCCGCCAGTTCGCCAGCCTCGACCACCTCTCCGGCGGCCGCTCCGCCTGGAACGTCGTCACCTCCTGGGACGCCTTCACCGGGGAGAACTTCCGCCGCGGCGGCTTCCTGCCCCAGGAGGAGCGCTACTCCCGCGCCAAGGAGTTCCTCGCCACGGCGAACGAACTCTTCGACTCCTGGAAGGGCGACGAGATCGTCGCCGACCCGGCCACCGGCACCTTCCTCAGCGACGCCAAGGCCGGCGCCTTCGTCCACGAGGGACAGCACTTCGACATCCACGGCCGGTTCAACGTCCCGCGCAGCCCCCAGGGCCGCCCGGTGATCTTCCAGGCCGGCGACTCCGAAGAGGGCCGCGAGTTCGCCGCGGCGAGCGCCGACGCGATCTTCAGCCGCCACGCCGCCCTCGACACGGGCCAGGCCTTCTACACGGACGTCAAGAACCGCCTCGCCAAGTACGGCCGGCGCAAGGACCAGTTGCTCATCCTGCCCGCCGCGAGCTTCGTCATCGGCGACACCGACGCCGAGGCGGAGGAACTGGCCAAGGAGGTGCGCCGCCTACAGGTGAGCGGCGCCACGGCCCTCAAGCACCTGGAGTTCGTCTGGAACCGGGACCTGTCGTCGTACGACCCCGAAGGCCCGCTTCCCGACATCGACCCCTTGGTGAGCGAGGAGCACATCGCGCGCGGACGCGCCCAGGTGCGCATGTACCGGGACCCGCTGGCCACCGCCCGTGAGTGGCGGGAACTGGCCGCCGCCCACAACTGGTCGATCCGCGACCTGGTCATCGAGACCGGCAACCGCCAGACCTTCGTGGGCTCCCCCGAGACCGTCGCCCGGACCATCGACGACTACGTCCAGGCCGACGCCGCCGACGGCTTCATCCTCGTCCCGCACATCACGCCCTCCGGCCTCGACGAGTTCGCCGACAAGGTCGTCCCCCTGCTCCAGGAGAAGGGCGTCTTCCGCACCGAGTACGAGGGCAGCACCCTGCGCGACCACCTCGGGCTCGCCCACCCCGACGACGCGGCGGGCACCGAGCGGGCCGCGTCGTGAAGTTCCTCGCCATCACCCTGATCGTGCACCGCCCGGACCCGGTCACCGGTGTACGCAAGTCCACCCAGGACCGCTTCCGCGAAGTGCTCGACAACGCGCTGCTCGCCGAGGAACTCGGCTTCGACGGCTTCGGCGTGGGGGAGCGGCACGAACGGCCGTTCATCTCCTCCTCGCCGACCGTCGTCCTCAGCCACATCGCCGCCCTGACCCGGCGGATCCGGCTGTTCACCGCCGTGACCACCCTCAGCCTCCTCGACCCGGTCCGCGCCTACGAGGACTACGCCACCCTCGACCACCTCTCCGGCGGCCGGCTCGACCTGATCATCGGCAAGGGCAACGGCACCGCCCAGCGCGAGCTGTTCCACGTCACGCCCGAGGACCAGTGGGAGCGCAACGCCGAGAGCTACGAGGTGTTCCGGCGGATCTGGCGGCAGGACAAGGTCACCGCGGCCACCCGCTTCCGCCCCGGGCTGACCGACGCGGAGGTGTGGCCCCGGCCGTACCAGCAGCCCGTACGGGTCTGGCACGGCAGCGCCACCAGCAAGGAGTCGGTCGACCTGGCCGCCCGCTACGGCGACCCGCTGTTCTCGGCGAACGTCACCCATCCCATCGAGCCGTACGCCGAGTTGATCCGCCACTACCGCGAACGCTGGGAGCACTACGGCCACGACCCGGCCGGCATCGCCGTCGGCGCCGGAACGGCCGGGCTGTACGTGGCCCGCACCTCCCAGGAGGCCCTGGCCGCCTACCGGCCCGTCTTCGAGGGCAACCTCGCCTTCCAGCGGCAGGCCGGCCTCCCGGTCGTCTTCGAGACCCTGGAGGACTTCGTGGCACGCAGCTCGGCCCTGATCGGCAGCCCCCAGCAGGTCATCGACAAGGTGCACCGCTACCACGAGCGGTTCGGCCACACGGTGGTGCACCTGCACGCGGACGCCGGCGGACTCACCGACACCCGGCACCGCGACTCGCTGGAACTGTTCCAGTCGGCGGTGGCCCCGGTGCTGCGCAAGGACATCCCGGACCCGCCCTTCGCGTGGGGCCCCGTACTCCCGGAGGCAGCGCATGTCTGACATACCCCTCGGCGTCCTCGACCTGGTACCGATCCCGTCCGGCTCCACCGCGCGAGACGCACTGCGCAACTCCGTCGACCTGGCCCAGCGGACCGAACGCCTCGGATACGCCCGCTACTGGTTCGCCGAGCACCACCTCAACCCCGGCGTCGCGGGCACCTCCCCGGCGGTCGTCCTGGCCCTCACCGCCTCCGCCACCTCCACCATCCGGCTCGGCTCCGGAGCCGTACAGCTCGGCCATCGCACCGCCCTGTCCACGGTGGAGGAGTTCGGCCTGCTCGACGCGCTGCACCCGGGCCGCTTCGACCTGGGCCTCGGGCGCTCCGGCGGCCGCCCGCCGGCGGAGACGGCGACCGTGCCGACGGCCACTGCGGTCGTCGACGGACGCGCACCGAACGGCCTGGTCATCCCGCCCCGCTTCTCCTTCGCGCGCCTTCTCGGCTCGCCCCGGGTCGCCCTGCACCGCAAGCTGCTCCTGCTGCCGAACGCCGAATCGCAGGACTACGCCGAGCAGATCGACGACATCCTCGCCCTGCTGGCCGGCACCTACCGCTCCCCGGAGGGCGTCGAGGCCCGCGCCGTGCCGGGGGAGGGGGCGGACGTCGAGCTGTGGATCCTCGGCAGCAGCGGCGGACAGAGCGCCGAGGTCGCGGGCGCCCGGGGCCTGCGCTTCGCCGCCAACTACCACGTCAGCCCCGCCACCGTCCTGGAGGCAGTGGACGGCTACCGGTCCTTCTTCCAGCCCTCCGACGTCCTCGACAAGCCGTACGTGAGCGTCTCCGCGGACGTGGTCGTCGCCGAGGACGACACCACCGCCCGCGAACTCGCCGCCGGGTACGGCCCGTGGGTCCGCAGCATCCGCACGGCCGAGGGCGCGATCGAGTTCCCGACCCCGCAGGAAGCACGCGCCCACACCTGGACCGAGGAGGACCGCGAACTGGTCCAGGACCGCCTCGACACCCAGTTCGTCGGCTCGCCGGGCCAGGTGGCCGACCGCCTGGAACAGCTCCAGGAGGCCACGGACGCCGACGAGTTGCTCATCACGACCATCACCCACGACCACGCGGACCGGGTCCGCTCCTACCGGCTGCTCGCCGAGGAGTGGCGCCGCCGAGGCCACTCCTCACCGCCGGGCTGATCTCGCCGCGGGGGTACCCGCGAGCATCCTGGCGGTGCGGACGCCCGCCCCGGCCGGTGGTCCGGCCGACCGCGGCCGACTGTCCGGCCGGCGTGCCCGTACGCCCGTACGCAGCCGGTCCACCGCCTGCGGGCCGGACAGCTCTCGCCGAAGCGGCGCGGGCTTGTGACCGGCTGAGGCGGGACCGCGTCGCCCGGAGCGGCGGAGGCCGGCCGTGGCCCGGGTGCGTGCCCCGCCCGCGGCCGCCCGCCGAAGGCCGCCGGCCGGCGGCCTTCGGCGCGGGAGCCGTGCCGTCGGCGCGGAGGTCAGGGGGTGTGCTGGGCGCCGACCGCCGTGTGCCCGTCGGCGGTCATGTGCCGCGGCGCCGGGTCGAGTCCGGCCCGCAGCGCGTCCCTGAGCCGGGTGAGGCGGTCGATCTCCGCGTCGAGGAGGGCGATGCGCCGCCGTACCACCGTCGTACCGACGACGACCGGTTCACCGGGCGCCGCGGGCTCGCAGCGGCGGGGCTCGCGCGCGGCGAGCAGCGGGAGGCGGTCGGCGATACCGGCCAGGTCCTCGACGGTGAGGCCGAGGCCCAGCAGATGCCGGATGCCGCGCAGGACGGCGAGGTCGTCGGAGGTGTAGTCGCGCTGGCCGGCCCTGGTGCGGCGCGGCGGCGGCAGCAGTCCGCGCTGCTCGTAGAAGCGCAGTGCCCTCGGTGTCGCGCCGACCGCCGCCGCGGCGTCCCCGATCCGCATGGTGCGTACCTCCCGCCCTCGTGGCCCGGCTCGTCAGTCGTGTCCCGGGAGGTCGACGACGACCGTGCCGAAAGTCTGTCCCCGGGTCAGTTCCGGCAACGCCCGCGGTGCCTGTTCCATGCCCTCGAAACGCGTCAGCGGCAGCCGGATCCGGCCGGACCGCAGCCAGCCGTCGAGCCGGCCGGCCCACTCCGCCTCCACGTCGGGGTGGTCGACGCCGGTGTACCCCCGCACGGACACGCCCTTGACCACCAGACGGAAGGTGTCGATCCGCGCCGGTGCCGTGGCGCCGGAGCCCCGCGCGTCGAGCTGCCCGGACAGCGCGCCCACCAGCGCGAACCGCGCGCCCTGCCGGGCGGCGTCCACGGCCGCGGCGAGCTGGACGCCGCCGACGTTGTCGAGGAGGACGTCGATGCCGTCCGGCGCGGCCTCGGCGAGCTGCGCGGAGAACGCGCGGTGGGCGTCGTCGTCCGTGCCGTCCCGCCGTTCGCGCCACGATCCGCCGGTCAGCACGGTGTCGTAGCCCAGTTCGGAGATGAGGCGTTCGGCCTTGTGCGGGGAGCCGGTGGTGCCGACGACCCGGGAGGCGCCGAGCAGCCGGGCGATCTGGCCGGCCAGGGAACCCACCCCGCCCGCGGCCCCGGTGACCAGGACGACGTCCCCCTCGCGTACGCCCGCGAGCCGGGTCAGCGCCCCGTAGGCGGCGGAGCCGGAGGTGAGACGGGCGGCGGGCTCGGGCAGGGCGGGGCCGACCGGGGCGCACCCGTCCACGGGTACGAGGGCGTACTCGCGCCAGCCGAGCGGGTGCGTCACCAGATCGCCGGGGCGCAGCGGGCTGCCGGGCGGCGCGGCGACGACCTCGCCCACGGCCGGACCGAACAGCGTGTCCCCGGGGCGCAGTCCCGGCACGGGCGTGTCCACGGCCGCGCCGCCGATCAGGGTGCGCAGGCCGCCGAAGACCTGGAAGTGCCGGTTGCGGACCAGGACCTGGCCGGGCGCCGGGGCGGGCAGTGCCGTCTCGACGACGGTGAAGTGCGCCGGTTCGGGCAGCCCCTCGGGTACGGCGGCGAGCCGCACTTCGCGGCTGGTGCGGGGCAGAACCGTGGTCATGGGCGGCCTCCTGGGCGGGCACGACGGGCGGGACCGGGGGCGGCGCGCGCACCGGCCGCGGCCGGACGCGCGGCCGCGGACCGGGCGGTCGCGTGCCCGCCGGACGGTGCGCCGACGCTAATCCCTGACCTTTGCGTCAGGGGCAAGCCCGGACTCCGCCGGGCGCGCCGGTGCGCCGGTCCGCCGCCGGGCACCGGCCGCCATGCCGCCGGGCGGCGCTCAGCGCGGTGACGGACGGTCCGACGCGGCGGGACCCTCGACACGGGCGAGCCAGGCGGTCAGGAGGGTTTCGAGAGCCGATGCCTCGTCGGGGCGCAGGGCGCTCAGCAGCCGGTGCTCGTTGTGGATGTGGTCGGTGAAGGCACGGTCGAACAGGTCCCGTCCGGCGGCGGTCAGCGCGACCACACGGCCCCGGCCGTCGTCCGTGGCGCGACGCCGGGTGACCAGTCCCGCCCGCTCCAGCCGGTCGATCCTCTTCGTCATGGCGCCGGTGGTGACCATGGTGTGGGCCGCCAGCTCGCCCGGCGCCCGCTCATAGGGCTCACCGGCCCGGCGCAGCGCCGCCAGCACGTCGAACTCGCCCTCGCCGAGGCCGTACCGGCGGTAGACGACGCACAGTTCCTGCGTCAGCAGTGCGGCCAGCCGGTGGAGCCGGCCGATGACGGCCTGCGGAGCGACGTCGAGGTCGGGCCGCTCGCGCCGCCAGGCGGCTTGGATCCGAGCGACGTGGTCCGGGGCCGGGGCGCCCTCCGCACGAGCTTCCCCGTCCTCCGCCGCACCGCCCGGCACACGCCTGTCCTCGGGCCCCTTCGAGAGATCTTCCACGGAAGCCACTATAAAGTAACTTCCCAGGAAGCTATATTGCTTCCGTGGAAGCTTCTTTTCGCTGGGTCTGTGCGACCGCCGTGGCGCCGGTCGCCTGGGGAGCCAACTACTACGTCACCCGCGCGTTCCTGCCCGCCGACCACCCGCTCTGGGGTGCCGCGCTGCGCGCGCTGCCCGCCGGTGTTCTGCTGCTCGCCGTCGCGCGGGAACGCCCGCGGGGTGTGTGGTGGTGGCGGTCCGCCGTGCTGGGGGTGCTGAACACGAGCGCCTTCTTCGTCCTCGTGTACGTCGCCTCGCAGTTGCTGGCCACGAGCACCGCCTCCATGGTCATGGCGCTGTCGCCGGTGGTGCTGACGCTGGGCGCGTGGGCCCTGCTGGGCGAGCGGCCCCGCGTGACGCACCTGGTCGCGGCGGGGGTCGGGCTGGCGGGTGTCGTGCTGATGCTCGGCGGTCCCGGCGGGCAGGTGAGGCCGGCCGGTGTGGCCGCCTCCGTGGCGGCCATGCTGGTCTCCGCGGCCGGGTTCCTGCTGAGCAAGCGGTGGGACACCGGTCCCGGCGTGCCTGCCGTCACGGCCTGGCAGCTCACCGTCGGTGGCGTGATCCTCCTGGCTGCCGCCGGTGCGGTGGAGGGGCCGCCTCCCGTGGTCGACGGCGCCGCGGTGGCGGCTTTCGCCTACACCTCGGTGGTGGCGACCGCCCTCGCCTTCCTCGCCTGGTTCGCCGGCCTGCGCCGGCTCCCGGCCGGCACCGTGGGTCTGATCGGTCTGCTCAACCCGGTCACCGGTGTCCTGCTCGGCACCACCCTGGCCGCCGAGGGCCTGAGCTTCACGCAGGTGGCCGGGATGGGGCTGGTCGTCGCCGCGGTCGTGGGAGGCCGACGTACCGCGGCCGACGGGCCGCCGTCCGGGGAACCGTCCGACGGTGGCCCGTCGGCCGGGGAATCGTGCGAGGAAGGCCCGCCGTCCGGGGGCCCGTCCGGCGGTGGCCCGTCGTCCGAGGGATCGTGCGACGGGGGGCCGCCCGTGGGCAGCACCACCACGGCGTCCCGCCCCGCAGCGCGGGACATTCCCTCGGCCGGCCCCGGCGGCTGAGCGAGTGTCACGCGCTGCCTGTACCCGCGCCCGCCGACGGACGGACGAACGATCCCGACGCCACTGACGTCATCTCGGTGTCTGCGCGAGGTGGTTCGCCGGCTCCCGGTGCGGCGACGGCAGTGCCGTGATGTCTCCGCAGATCCAGCGCACGCGCTCGCTGCCGGGTTCGGCCCGGGAGCCGGTGCTCCGTGCCCGCGGTGCACGACGGTGCACGACGGTGCCCGCCGTCCGGCCGTGCTGTCCGGTCCGGCCGTGCTGTCCGGCCGTGCCGCCCGGCCTCGCCATCCGACCTCTCCGCTCCGCGCAACCGCTCGCGGCCGCCCTTGTCCGGGGAAGCGGTTCGCCCATCCCGCTGTCGGCCGGACCCTCCGAGGGAAACAATGTTCCGCGTCCACTCGGGGTCCCCGCGGAAGGCGGCGTGATGGTGTCGGCTGTTCTCGTCTGTGTCGGAGTCGTGCAACTCGGCCTGGTCCTGGCCGCGATCGCGTCGGGCGGGGCCGCCGGACGCTGGACCGGCGCGCTGGGCTGCGCCCTCGCCTACGACTCCCTCGTGGTGGGGCTGGGGGCGGCGGTGGGGGAGGGCGCCCTGCTCGAAGGGCTCAACGAGGTCCGCTTCGTCGCGCACGCCCTCCTCACCCCCCTGGCCGTCGTCTGCGGAGCCCTGCTGGCGGGCGCCGGACCTCGGGCGAGGGCGGCGGCCTGGGCGGCGGCCCTGGCGTTGGCCGCCGTGGGCGCGGCCACCAGCCTGCCGGGGCTCGACCTGGAGCCGCGGCGCTGGGCCGGCACCCTGCGGTACGTGGAAGCGGGCGGCCACGGCGCCCCGGTGGCGGCCGTGCTCGCCATGCTGGTCCTGCTCGGCGTCGGAGCGGCCGTCTGGGTGCGGCGCTCCGTGCCGTGGATCGCGCTCGGTGCCCTCGCCGTCTTCGCGGCCTCCGCGCTCGCCGTCTTCGCGCCGCCGCTCGGCAACCTCGGCGAGGCGCTGATGCTCGCGGGGATGGTCGCCGCCCTGCGGGACGCCCGGACGCGCCGGGCGGCCCCGCCGGCCGTGCCGCAGGCGCCGCCGCGGGCCGGGTGACGGTCGTGGTGCCGCCGTGGGTCGGGTGACGGCCGTCTTGCCAGAGGGTCGCTTTTCTGCTGTCTTAGGGAAACGCTGTTTCCCTCACCGTAGCCGAGAAGGTGGTCCCCGTGTTCCGCAGGCTCGTACGGCCGGTGCTCGCACTGCTGTTGTCCTCGTCGGCCTTCCTGGTCACGGCACCTGCCGCCGCCGCTCCGGCCGCGGCGGCGGACCCCTCCCAGGCCGGCCCCCACGCCGTGGCCCACACCGACGTCACCGTCACGGCCTCGGGCCGCTCCTTCAGCGCCCGCGTCTGGTACCCCGGCACCACGAGCGGCGCCGACGCCCCCGTGGTGGCGGGAGCCCACCCCGGACTCGCCTTCGGCCACGGCTTCCTCCAGGACGTCTCCCAGTACGCGAGTCTGCTCGGCCACTACGCCTCCTGGGGGTTCGTCACCGTCGCCCCCAAGTCCCAGGGCGGTCTCCTGCCCAGCCACTCCTCCTTCGCCGACGACCTCAACGCCGCGCTCACCTGGCTCACGGTCCAGAACGGCACCTCCGGATCGCGCTTCGCCGGGGCCGTGGACACGGCCCGTCTCGGCGTCGCCGGCCACTCCATGGGCGGAGGCGCCGCCCTGCTGGCGGCCTCCCGCAACACCGCCGTGAAGAGCGTCTCCACGACGGCGGCGGCGGAGACCAACCCGTCCGCCGTCACCGCCTCCGCCGCGCTCGCCGTCCCCGCCCAGTACGTCGGCGGCGGCTCGGACTCCATCGCCCCGGTCGCCGGCAACCAGCAGAAGATGTACGACGCCAAGCCCGCGCCCGCCCAACTGCGCGTCATCACGGGCGGTTTCCACTGCGGCTTCGTCGACGCGTGGGCGCTCGGCTGCGACAGCGGCTCCCTGACCCGCGCCGCCCAGCAGAACCTCACGAGGGGCGTCACCGCCGCCTACCTCCTGTACACCCTCGGCGGTGACACCTCGATGTACGACCAGGTGTGGGGCTCCACCGCCCAGAACCTGGCCGGGGTCGTGTACTCCGCCAAGCCCTGACCGCCGCACCGCCGCACTGCCGCACCGCCGCACTGCCGCACCGCCGCACTGCCGCACCCCCGCACTGCCGCACCCCCGCACTGCCGCACCCCCGCACTGCCGCGCCGCCGTAACCGCCGCACCGCCGCAGGGCCGTACGGACGTCCTGGACCCGACCCCCCGTGAGGAGACGCCGTGCCCGCAGGCGACGAGGCCGCTGAGGCCGGAAGGACCGAGCCGGGGAGCGCGGCCCCCTCCGGGGCAGGCCCGGACACACGTGAGTTCGTGGTGTTCCCCGGGCGTCCGGCGGTACGGGTCCGCCGGGGGGACCCGGCCCCCTTCGGGTGGTGGCCCGCCGTGTGTGTCGCGCTGGTGGCCGCGATCGACCGGATCGAGTACAACCTCCTGGCCGGTGCCCTGCCGGCGGTCCAGGAGGAGTTCGGGTTCGGTGACGCGGCCGCCGGCGCCATCGCCACGGCCGGTTCGATCGCCGCCGTGGTGCTGCTCCTGCCGGCCGGGAGGCTGGCCGACCGGGCCCGCCGTACCTGGACCGTCTCCGCCGTCGTCGCGGTGTGGGCCCTGCTGACGGTGGGCACCGGGCTCGCCGGGAGCTACGCGACGCTGTTCGCCGTCCGGGTGCTGCTCGGCTCCGCCGGCCAGCTGTACAACCCGCCCGCGTCGAGCCTCCTGGCCGACTTCCATCCGGGATCCGGCCGGGGCAGGGCCTTCGGGTTCGAACGCATGGCCTACTTCGGCGGGCTGCCGATCGGGGTCGTCGCCGGTGGCGCCCTGGCCGAACACGCCGGCTGGCGCACCGGGTTCTTCCTGGTCGCCCTCCCCGGCGCGGCCGTCGCCCTCCTGGTGCTGACCCTGCGCGAACCCCTGCGCGGCACGGGCGACCGGCTCACCCTCTGGTACCGGAGCGGGGACGGCCCGCCCGTGCCCGCGGCGCCGGCGCACCCGCGCGGCGCGCCCCGCCCCGCGGAGCCCGGCACCCCCCTGCGGCGGCAGGTCGCGGAACTCCTCGCGATCCCCACCCTCCGCTCGGTCGTCACCGGACTCGCCATCGTCTTCTTCGGCCTGGGAGGCCTCTTCTACTGGATGCCCTCCTTCTACGGCCGGAGGTTCGGCCTGGGCGAGGCCGACGCGGCGGCGGTGGCCGGCGGGGCCGGACTCGTCGGCATCGTGGCGGGCATCCTGCTCGGCAGCCGCCTCGGCGACCGCCACCACGGCTCCCGCCCCGGCCGGCGCGTCGCCGTCGGCGGCGCCGGGCTCACCCTGGGCACCTGCGCGCTCACGGGTGCCATCGGCCTTCCGTTCCTCGTGCCGCAGGTCGTCTGCTTCACCCTGGCCAACGTCGGGTTCGCCATGGCGCTGGCCAACCTGACGGCCGCCAACGCCGACGTCGTGGCCGCCCGGCACCGGGGCCTGGGCTTCGCGGTTCTGCAGATGCTGGTCACGCTCGGCGGATCGCTGGGCCCCTGGCTCATCGGCGTCGTGTCCGACGCGACCGGCTCCCTCGGCGCCGCGTTCACGGCGGTGCTCGCGCCGCTCGCGGTCGGCTGTGCCGTCGTCCTGCGCGCACGGGCGACGTACGAGGCCGATGCGGCCGCCGCCCTCGCCCGGTCCGGGGAGGACGGCGCCTGACGCCGCGCACGGCCGCCGGGCCGCCCCGGGCGCGGCACCGGCCCCTGTCGTGGAACCGGCCCCTGTCGTGGAACCGCCGTCGCCCCCGCTCGTCCCGCACCACCGCCATCCCCTCCGGTTGTTTCGTTCAGGGAAACGAAGTTGACACTGGCGGAACGACGGAGGTACACAGGAGGAGTTGATCCGCACTCCGCCGGGTCCGTGGGAAGGACGCGTCATGCCCGATGCACCACCCCTGCCCGCCGCGGTCCGGCGGATCCTGGCCGGAGAGGCCGCCGTCACCATGGCGACCGGGGTGCGGGAGCGCGCCGTCGACGCCGCCGGCCGCGTCGCCGTGGTGGACGGCGGGCGCACCCTGACCTTCGCCGCCCTGCACGCGCGGTCGAACCGGCTGGCGCAGGCCCTGCTGGGGGCGGGGCTGGCGCCGGGCGACCCGGTGGCGGTCCTGCTGGGCAACCGGCTGGAGTATCCCGAGGTGGCAGCGGCCCTGGCCAAGGCCGGGCTGCCGATGGTGCCGCTGGGCCTGCGCCAGACCGCGCCCGAGATCGCCTGGATCGTCGGGCACAGCGGCGCGCGGGCCCTGGTCGTCCAGGACGAACGGGCGGAGGAGGCCGTCGCCGCCGTCGGCGCGAGTGCCGACCGCATCGCGGTCGTGCTCACCGTCGGGGGACCCGGACCGGGGACGGGCTACGAGCGGGCGGTCGAGACCGCGCCCGACCGCGACCCCCGGGTGCCCGTCACCGGTGACGACGTCTTCTGCGTCCAGTACACCTCCGGTACCACCGGCCGCCCCAAGGGCGCCCTGCTCACCCATGGCGGCCGGGCGCTGACCGCCCTGCTGTCCGCGCACGAATGGGGCCTCGGCGCGGGCCGGACGAGCATCGCCGTCGCCCCCATGAGCCACGGCGCGGGCTTCCTGTTCGGCTTCGCCCCCGTCCTGACCGGCGGCACCGTCGTGATGCTGCCGCGCTGGGAGCCGGCCCGGCTGCTGGAGCTCGCCCAGGAGCACCGCGCCCAGTCCGTGTTCCTGGTCCCCACCCACGCCCAGACCATCCGCGCCCTCGGGGAGGAGACGCCCTCCCGCTACCGGCTGCCCGCGCTGGACACCCTCTACTTCAACGCGGCCGCCCTGCCGGTCCCGTTGAAGGAGTGGGTGCTGGACGCGTTCCCGCGCTGCGGTGTCCACGAGCTGTACGGCTCCACCGAGGGCGGCGTCGTCACCGACCTGCGCCCGCGCGACGCCCGGCGCAAGGCCGGCTCGGTCGGCCCCGCCTGGTACCTGACCGAGGTGCGCGTCGTCGACGACGACGGACGGCCCGTGCCGCCCGGCGAACCCGGCGAACTGTTCAGCCGCTCGCCGTTCCTGATGGCGGGCTACCTGGACGATCCCGACGCCTCCGCCGCCTGCCGGGCCCCCGACGGAGCCCTCTCCGTGGGCGACGTGGCCACCATCGACGACGAGGGGTACGTGACGATCGTCGACCGCAAGAAGGACGTGATCGTCTCCGGGGGGCTCAACGTCTACCCCCGCGAGGTCGAGGAGGCCGTCCTCGCCCATCCCGCCGCGGCGGAGTGCGCGGTGGCGGGCACCCCGGACCCCGTCTGGGGGGAACGGGTCACCGCCTTCGTGGTCTGGGCCCCGCACGGCACCCCGCCGGACCTGGAGGAGCTCGTCGGCTTCCTGCGCCCCCGGCTGGCCCCCTACAAACTGCCGCGCCGCCTGGAGACCGTGGGCGCCCTGCCCCGCAACGCCGCGGGCAAGGTCCTCCGGCGCGAGCTGCGCGACGCGGCCGGCCCCGAGCCGGCCCGGTAGATCCCCGTACGGCAAGACGACCGAAAGGCGGCGGTGCGGTGCGCCCCCATGTGGAACTGATCCACGAGGACGACTACGTCTGGCATCCGGCAGAACTCCCCGGCGGCACCGGAGAGGTCCGCGAGCGCCGGCTGAGCACGGACGAGGAGGACGGCTCCAGTGCGCTCTCCCTGGAGTTCGACACGGACTGGACGCGCGGCGGCGGAGTCCCCTCCGCCGACACCGAGTTCTTCGTGCTCTCCGGACAACTGACCTACGGCACAGAGGTGCTGGGCCCCGGCGGCTATGTGCAGGTCCCCGCCGGAGTGCCCATGGACGCCGTCGCCGTCGCCGCCGGCAGCCGGATCCTGCACTGGCGCGAGTACGGTCCCTCCGACTTCCTCCTGGGCGGGGAGCGCGCTCCCGACGCCGAGGGCGAGGTGACCGTGCGGGACTCCGAAGCGCTGGAGTGGACGGCCGCGCCCACCGTGGGCCCCCTCACCCCGCTGTTCATCAAGCTCCTGCACCGCGACGAGAAGACCGGCTTCTACACCCGGCTGATCCTCGCCCCCAAGGGGTGGACCGATCACCGGCTGGCCCACCACCCCTGCTACGAGGAGTTCTACACACTCAGCGGGCGCATGACCTACAACTTCGGGGACATCGACCCGGGCACGTACTGCTTCCGTCCGCCGTTCGTGAAGCACGGGCACTTCGTCGCCGAGGAGGACACCACCTGGATCATCCGCTCGGACGGCGAGCTCATCAACTGGTACACCACCGACGAGTGGATCAACTGGGGAGGAGAGGCGGAGAACTACGAACCGCACCAGGCCCCCCAGCCGTCCACCATGCCGCTGCGCTCCCGCTCGCGCGGGGCGTGGAGCCGTGACGGCATGTGAGCGGCCCGGCGGCGGACGGCCGCGCGACCTGCGCCCGGTCCCGTCCGGTGCGCCCGTCCGGCCCGTCCGGCGGGCCGGCGGGCTCAGCGGAACAGGCGCTGACCCTGCGGAGGGCCGGTCACCTCGCCGTCGCGGTAGACGACCTGTCCGCGCAGGACCGTGGCCCGCGGCCACCCCCGGACCGTGCGGCCGGTGAACGGGCAGTGGTCCTGGCCCGACAGCAGCAGCTCCGGGGTCACCGTGCGCTCCAGGTCCAGGTCCACCACGACCAGGTCGGCGTCGTGCCCGACCATCAACGAGCCCTTGCGGCCCGCCAGCCCGTACGCGGCGGCCGGGTTCGCCGACGCCAGCTCGGCGATCCGCCGCAGCGGCAGCCCGCGCCGGTGGTACCCCTCGGACAGCAGCAGCGGATACAGCAGCGCCGTACCGCCGAACCCCGGCAGCGCCGGCCACAGGGCGTCGCCCTTGCTCTCCTCCATGCAGCAGGCGTGGTCCGAGGCGACCCAGTCGACCGTGCCGTCGAGGACGCCCGCCCACAGGGCCTCGTTGTCGGCGGCCGTGCGGATCGGCGGGTTCACCTTGGCGCCGAGCCCCGCGCCGGCCGCGTCCAGGCTGTCGTGGTCCAGGCACAGGTGGTGCAGGGTCACCTCGGCGCGCAGGTCCGCACCGGGCGCCGCGGCGCGCGCGGCGCGGGCCGCGTCCAGGGCCTGCGCGCTCGACAGGTGCAGCAGGTTGACCGGACAGCCGGTGGCGTGCGCCAGCGTGGCCGCCTCGCCGATGGCGACCCGCTCGGTCAGCGGCGGCCGCGCCTCGCTGTAGGCGCGCAGTGTCTGCGGGTCGCCCGCCGCCCGTACCCGGTCGATGAACAGCCGCATCAGCTCCGCCTGTTCGCAGTGCAGGGAGAGGGACACCCGCCCGTCGGGACGGGTCGCGTCCGCCGCCGCGACCGCCTCCATCAACTGGTAGAGATGGCCGAGGTCGTACTCCTCACCCTCGGCGGTCATCCGGAAGCCGCGCGCGTCACGGGAGTCCGCCGCGAGGTTGAATCCCTTGTAGAACATGTAGAACTTGAACGAGCTCACCCCGGCGTCCGCGACCAGCGCGGGTATCTCCCCGATCTGCGCGGAGTCCATGGGGGCCAGATGGAAGCCGTAGTCGGTGTGGGCGCGGCCCTCCACCGCCTTCAGCACCTCGGGCAGGATCCGGGCGTACGGTCCCGTCCGGTCGAGGTAGTGCTGCCCGGTGCGGAAGTACGACAGGACGCTGGTGACGCCCCCGACCAGGCAGGAGCGCGTCTCCTCGGCGGCGTCCACGCCGAGCGGCCGGTAGATGCCGAGGTGCAGGTGGGCGTCGACGGCCCCCGGGAGCACCGCCAGGCCCGAGGCGTCGAGTACCTCGTCCGCGTCCGAGGCCGGCAGGTCGTCGCCGAGGGCGGCCACCACCCCGTCCCGGACGGCCAGGTCGGCGCGGATCTCACCGGTCCAGGGCTGGACCAGCGTGCCGTTCTTCACGAGCAGGTCGTAGCGTGCCATTCCCGGCTACCGCCTTCCGGTCCGCGTCCCCCCACGAGGAAACGTCGTTTCTCTTTCACGTCGGCGTGCCGCATGCTAGCTTTTGGTAACACTGTTCCACAAGGAGAAACGAGCTGGACTGAAGGGGGTGAACCGCTTGCCGTCCCACGTCCCCGCCGACCGCACCGAATCCGCCGCCGACCCCGCCGGCCCGGCCGGTGCCGCCGGCCCGACCGGTGCCGGCCCCCTCGCCGGCCTCACCGTGCTCGACTGCGCCACCCTCTTCGCGGGCCCCCTCGCCGCCACCGTCCTCGGCGACTACGGCGCCGACGTCATCAAGATCGAACACCCCCGGCGCCCCGACCCCGCCCGCACCCACGGACCGTCCCGCGACGGCGCCGGCCTGTGGTGGAAGATGCTCGGCCGCAACAAGCACACCGTCACCCTCGACCTCTCCCGTCCCGCCGGCGCCCGGCTGCTGCTGCGCCTCGCCGCCCACGCGGACGTGCTCATCGAGAACTTCCGCCCCGGCACCCTGGAGCGCTGGGGCCTCGCCCCCGACCGGCTGCACGAGGCGAACCCGGGCCTGGTGATCGCCCGGATCACCGGCTTCGGCCAGTTCGGACCGTACGCGCACCGGCCCGGATTCGGCACCCTCGCCGAGTCGATGAGCGGATTCGCCGCCGCCACCGGACAGCCCGACGGGCCGCCCACCCTGCCGCCCTTCGGCCTCGCCGACGGCGTCGCCGCCCTGGTCGCCGCCTCCGCCGTGCAGACCGCGCTGCTGCACCGCCTCACCCACGGCGGCCGCGGACAGGTCGTCGACCTCGCCATCGTCGAACCGCTGCTCACCCTGCTCGGCCCGCAGGCCACCGCCTACGACCAGCTCGGCACCGTCCCGGCACGCCTCGGCAACCGCTCCGCCAACAACGCCCCGCGCAACACCTACCGCACCCGCGACGGCCGCTGGGTGGCCGTCTCCACCTCCGCGCAGTCCGTCGCCGAGCGCGTGCTGCGCCTGGTCGGCCACCCCGAGGTGACCGAGGAGCCCTGGTTCGCCGGCGGCTCGGGGCGTGCCGCCCACGCCGACCTCCTCGACGGCCACGTCGGACGGTGGATCGCCGCCCGCGACCTGGACGAGGTGCTCACCGCGTTCACCGACGCCGACGCCGCCATCTGCCCCGTCTACGACATCCGGGACGTCTTCGCCGACCCCCAGTACCGGGCGCTGGACTCCATCACCACCGTGCAGGACCCCGAACTCGGACCGCTGCGCATGCAGAACGTCCTCTACCGGCTCTCCGCCACCCCCGGCGCCATCCGCTGGACCGGCCGCCCGCACGGCGCCGACACCGCGGCCGTCTACGGCGAGCGTCTCGGCCTCACCCCCGGGGAACTCGAGGCCCTCGCCGAGGACGGGATCGTCTGACGGCCCCCGCGCGGGGCGCCGGCCGGACGGCACCCCGCCGACGTCCGAGGAAGGAACCCCATGACCGGCGTCCCCGGCGTCCGCCCCGCGGCGCCCCCTTACTGGCAGGCGCTCGCCGCCTCCCGCGTCCTCGACCTCGCCCAGCCGATGCGGCGGGGCATGCCCCAGTCGCCCAACCACCCGCCCTACCGCATGCTGCTGGAGCGCCGCCACGGCGACCTGGTGCGCGCGGACGGCGGCTCGGCCGCGAACGAGATCGTCATCACCGGCGGGCACGTCGGCACCCACGTCGACGCCCTCGCCCACGTCTCCCAGCACGGCCGGCTGCACGGCGGGCTGCCGGCCGCCGACGTGCAGAGCCACGAGGGCTTCGCCCGCCTCGGCATCGAGGAGTTCGCCCCGTACGTCGGCCGCTGCGTCCTGCTGGACGTCGCCCGCCTGCACGGCGTGCCCGTCCTGCCCGCCGGCTACGAGGTCACCGCCGACGACCTGGCCGCCGCCGAACGCGCCGCCGGCGTCACCGTCGCGCCCGGCGAGGCCGTCCTCGTCGGCACCGGCTGGTCCCGCCACTGGGCCGACGCACCCGTCTTCGGCGGGCAGAACGGCGGTGCCCCCGGCCCCGGGACCGGCGCCGCGGACTGGCTGGCCGCCCGCGGCCCCGCCCTCGTCGGTGGCGAGACCATCGCCTTCGAGCACATCGCGCCCGGCCGCGGCCACGCCACCCTGCCGGTGCACCGCACCCTGCTGGTGGAGGCGGGCATCCACATCGTCGAGACCATGCGCCTCGACGCCCTCGCGGCGACCGGCGCCGCCGAATTCCTCCTGGTGCTCGCCCCGCTGCCGTTCGTCGGCGCCACCGGCGCCCCCGCCCGCCCGCTCGCCCTGCTCCCCGAGGAACACGCCGCGTGAACCGGACGACGCCCCCCGGCCCTGCCGCCCCCGCCCCCATCGCCGCCCGCCTCGCCGCCTTCGCCGCCGACTGCCGGCGCGGCGTCCCCGAACCCGTCACCGCCGACGCCACCGGACGCGTCCTCGACTTCCTCGGCAACTGCCTCGCCGCCCTCGGCCCCCACACGGGGGAGAACCCCGGAACGGCCCCCCACCACGCCGCACTGCGCACCGCCCGCCGGGCCGGCGGACGCCCCGAGGCCACCGTCATCGGCAGCGGCAACCGGCTGCCCGCCGACCGGGCCGCCCTCGTCAACGGCACCCTCGCGCACGCCCTCGACTTCGACGACACCCACCTGCCGTCGGTGCTGCACCCCACCGCCGCCGTCCTGCCCGCCGCCCTCGCCGTCGCCGAGGCCCGCGCGTCCGACGGCCCCTCGCTGATCGCCGCGCTCGCGGCCGGCGGCGAGATCTGCGTCCGGCTCGGCATGGCCTCCTACGACCCCGACCTGCGCAACTCCGTCTTCTTCGAACGCGGCCTGCACGCCACCTCGATCTGCGGCACCGTCGGCGCCGCCGTCGCCGCCGCCGTCCTGCTGGACCTGCCCGCGCCGCGCATCGCCGACGCCATCGGCATCGCCTGCTCCATGGGCGCCGGCGTCATCGAGGCCAACCGCACGGGCGGCAGCGTCAAACGCGTGCACTGCGGCTGGGCCGCCCACTGCGGGATCACCGCCGCCCAGCTTGCCGCCGAGGGCGTCACCGGACCGCCCACCGTGATCGAGGGACGCTTCGGCTTCCTGACCGCCCTCCTCGGCGACCGGTGGCAGCCCGGCCCCCTCACCGCCGGCCTCGACACGATGCACGACGCCGCGCACTGGGAGTACCCGCGCACCGTCTACAAGCCGTACCCCTCCAACCACTTCACCCACCCCGGCATCGACTGCGCGCTGGCCCTGCGCGCCCGGGGCCTGGACCCGCGCACCGTCTCCACCGCCGAACTCGGTGTCGCGGCCGCCCCTCGGCGCACCATCGGCGAACCCCGCGAGGAGAAGCACCGCCCGCGCTCGCCCTACCACGCCAAGTTCTCCGGCCCCTACACCGTGGCCGCCGCGCTCCTGGCCGACGAGAGCGCCGGACTCGGCCTGCACCTGGCCGACTTCACGCCCGCCGCGTTCGGCGACCCGCGCCGCCGCGCCCTCGCCGAACGCGTCGAGGTCGTCCCCGACGCGCTCTGCGACGAGGAGTTCCCGCACGCCTTCAGCGCCGTCCTGCGGATCGCCACGCTCGACGGCCGGCGCTGGGAGCACCGGGTCTCCGGCTCCCGCGGCGGCCCCGCGGCACCCCTCACCCTCGACGAACTGGAGACCAAGTACCGGCTGGGCGCCACCCCCGTCCTCGGACCCGACCGCACCACGCTGCTCGCCGCCACGGTCCGCGCCCTGCCGTCGGAGGGACGCGGCGCCGCCCGCCGCCTCCTGGACACCATGGGCCCACCCGCCTGACGCCGTACGCGCACGGCCCCGCGGCCGGGGCGGGCGGTGCCCGCATGCGGTGTGTCGTGCGGTGGTTCGGGCTGTCGGGCGGTGCCCGCATGCGGTGTGTCGTGCGGTGGTTCGGGCTGTCGGGCGGTGCCCGCATGCGGTGTGTCGTGCGGTGGTTCGGGCTGTCGGGC
>NZ_JBHWKO010000010.1:0-152213 GCF_042731035.1 Streptomyces sp. NPDC059895 | reverse complement strand
GGTGCCCGCGCGCGGTGTGTCGTGCGGTGGTCCGGGCTGTCGGGCGGTGCCCGCACAGGGCTCGCCGCCCGGTGGTTCGTACCACCGGGCGGTCGCCCGCGCGCGGCTCGCACGCCAGGTGACGACGCCCGTACGGCGGCCGGTCCGCCGGGCGCCCCTGGGCGCCCCGGGCTCAGCCTCCCGCCGCCAGGACCCGTCGGGCGGCGCGGACCACGGCCTCGTCGACCATGCGGCCGTCCGCGTCGACGATGACCGGGCGTCCGGCACGGGCCGCCGTGTCGAAGCGGTCCACCAGGTCGCGGGCGGCGGCCAGTTCGGCGGCGGTCGGGGTGAACACTTCGTGCACCACCGGGATCTGCGCGGGGTGGATGCAGGCGCGCGAGCGGTAGCCGAGGCGGCGCAGGGCCGTGCTGGAGCGGCGCAGCGCCTCCAGGTCGCGGTAGTCGGTGCTCACCGGGCCGACCGGCGGGCCGATCCGGGCGGCCGCGCAGGCCAGGACCAGGCCGACGCGCACCGGCAGCAGCTCGCGCTCGTCGCCGGGGGCCGGGTCCATGCCGAGGTCGGCCCGCAGATCGGCCTCGCCCGCCTGGAGGTGCGCCACGCGCGGGGCCTTCGCGAGAGCGGGTGCCGACAGCACCGCGCCGGCCGACTCCAGCAGCGGCGACAGCGCGACGCGGCCCGGGGCGAGGCCCAGCGCGGCCTCCCGCTCGCCCAGCACCGCGTCCACCGCCGCCACGTCGTCGGGGTGCTCGCACTTGGCCAGGCACAGCCCGCGCAACGCGGGGGAGACCACCGCCGCCGCGTCCACGAGACCGGCCGCGCCGGGATTGACCCGGACCCACACCTCGACCGGTCGCGCCGGGTCGATCCCCGCGAGCCAGTCGGCGGCGGCCCGCCGGGCGGCGTCCTTCGCGCCCGGCGCGACGGCGTCCTCCAGGTCGACGATGACCGCGTCCGCGCCGCGCTCCAGGGCACGGGCGAGCATCGCCGGACGGTCGGCCGGCACATAGAGGTAGGAGCGGGCCACCGCGTCACCCGATCCTGGTCTCGCCGGAGGTGAGCCGCCGGGCGATCACGGTGCGCAGGATGTCGTTCGTTCCCTCGCCGATGCTCATCAACGCCGCGTCCCGGTACAGCCGTTCCACCACGAACTCCTTGGAGTAGCCGTACCCGCCGTGCAGCCGCATGGCGTCCAGGGCGGCCGTGACGGCCGTCTCCGAGGCGAACAGCTTCGCCATGCCCGACTCGGCGTCCGCCCGCGCCCCGCCGTCCGCCCGCGACGCCGCCCAGTACACCAGCAGCCGGGCCGCCTGCAGCCGGGTCGCGAGGTCGGCCAGACGCAGCTGCACGGCCTGGAAGTCGTGGATCGGCCGGCCGAACGCCTGCCGCCGCCCGGTGTACGTCAGCGCCTCGTCCAGCGCGGCCTGCGCGATCCCGACCGAGCGGGCCGCCACGTTGATGCGGCCCGTCTCCAGCGCCGACAGCGCCTGCTGCATGCCCCGCCCCTCGACTCCGCCGAGCAGACAGCCGGCGGGCACCCGCACGTCCTCCAGCAGCAGTTCGCACGTCTCCGTGCCCCGGTAGCCCAGCTTGGGCAGGTCCCGGGTGACGGTGAAGCCCTCGCTCGCGGTGTCCACCAGCAGCAGACTCATGCCCCGGTGGGCGGGCCGGGCCGCCGGGTCCGTCTTGACCAGCACCGGCAGCATCCCCGCGGACCGGGCGTTGGTGATCCAGGTCTTGGCGCCGCTGACCACGTAGCCGTCGCCGTCCCGGCGCGCGGTGGTGCGGATGCCCTGGAGGTCGGTGCCCGCGTCCGGTTCGGTCAGCGCGATGCCGCTGCGGCACGCGCCGCTCGCCATCCCCGGCAGCCAGCGCAGCCGCTGCTCCTCGCTCCCGTACCGGGCGACCAGCAGACAGGCCAGGGAGTGCGAGCCGAGGATGCCGGCGATGCCCATCCAGCCCCGCGAGATCTCCTCGAAGGTGAGCGCGAAGGACACCATGTCCACGTCCAGCCCGCCGTACCGCTCGGGCACCGTGAGGCCGAACAGGCCCAGGGATCGCATCCCGTCGATGATCTCCGCCGGGTGCCGGCCGGACTCCTCCCACTCCCGGGCCACCGGGGTGATCTCCTTGGCGACGAAGTCGCGCAGCGTGCGGCGGAACAGTTCCTGTTCCGGTGTCAGGGCGAAGTCCACGGTTCACGGCTCCCGTTCGTCGGGCGGGCCGTCGCCCGGCCCGGGGGTGAAGGCGGGCTGGCGCCGGCCGTCGGGCAGCGGCAGCCACACCAGTCGTACGGGCTGGTCGCAGCGGAAGGAGTCCGGGTCGCCCAGCAGCGGGACCAGCAGCACCGGTCCCTGCGCCAGCCGGACCCGGCCCAGGGTGTACGGCACGGGCCGTCCGGCCGGCGCCCGGTGCACGGTGGTGAAGGAGTCCAGCACCGCCGGGCCGCGCACCGGCACCTGGCGCAGGCCGTCGGTGCCGCCGCAGCGCACGCACAGCACGCGCGGCGGATGCTGGTGCCCGCCGCACGCGGGGCAGTGCTGGACGGTGAGCACCCCGTCCCGGGTGGCGTCCCAGTAGGCCGTGGTCACGGCGTCCGCGGGGGCGGGCGGCGGCCCTGGCAGGTCGCCGCCGCCCGCGCGGGCCGTCTCGTCGTCGCTCACCGGGCGTCCTCCCGGGCCAGGACCACGGTGGCGTGGCTGGAGAGGATGCCGCCCGTGCCGTGCGCGACGGCCGTCCGCGCGCCGGGCACCTGGCGCGCACCGCACTCCCCGCGCAGTTGGCGCACCGCCTCGATCAGCAGGAACAGCCCGAACATGCCGGGATGGCCGTAGGACAGTCCGCCGCCGGACGTGTTGAGCGGCAGGGCCCCGCCGGGGCGGATCCGCCCCTCGGCGACGAACGCGCCGGCCTCGCCCTCCTTGCACAGCCCCAGCGCCTCCAGCGACAGCAGCGTGGTGATGGTGAAGGAGTCGTAGATCTGCACGACGTCCATGTCGGCGGGGCCCAGTCCGGCGCGGGCCCAGGCCCGGTCGGCGGACGCCCGCGCGCCGCTGTCCAGCAGGTCGTCGGGACCGGCCATGCCGGTGTGGCCGGTGGCCTCGCCGTAGCCGAGGACGTGGACGGCGGGCCGGCGCAGGTCCCGCGCCCGCTCGGCCGTGGTGAGGACCAGCGCGCCGCCCCCGTCGGTGACCAGGCAGCAGTCGGCGGTGGTCAACGGGCTCGACAGCACCGGAGCCGACAGCACCTGGGCGACCGTCAGCGGGCCGGCGGCGTACCGGTAGGCGTCCGGATTGAGCAGCGCCCAGGCGCGGGCGGCCACCGCCACCTCCGCCAGCGCCTCCCGGCCGTAGCCGTGGCGGTGGAGGTAGCGGCGGGCGGCCATCGCGTAGTGCGACGCCGGGTACAGCGGGCCGGCCGGGGCCTCGAACTGGGCCTCCGGCACGGTCGGGTCGGCCGGTCCGGTCAGCGACCGGCGTCGCGCCGAGCGCTGGTCGGAGCCGTAGGCGATGACGACCGTCCGGCACTGCCCGGCGGCCAGCGCCTGGGCGGCGCGGGCCACGAACATCTCGAAGGCGCTGCCGCCGGCGGACGTCGAGTCGGTCCAGGCGGGCCGGATGCCGAGGTAGTCGGCGGCCTGGGTGGCGGGGAACCGGCCGACGCCGGCGGTGGCGAGGCCGTCCACGTCCGCCAGGGTGAGCCCGGCGTCGGCCAGGGCCCGGGTGACGCCCTGGGCGAGCAGGGCGAGCGCGGGCCGCCCGGTGACACCGAGGTCCGAGGTGGCCGCGCCCACGATCGCGGCGGTCACGGCGCCTCCCCGGGGCGCGGACCGGCCGGCGGCGGGGCCAGGGTGAGCGTGGCGCCCGCCGAGGACACCGCCGTGCGCGGCCGGTCCCCGGTCACCTCGACGTGCTGCTCGACGGTCACCAGGTCCCCGTCGACGGCCGTGACCCGGCCGGTGCACAGCACGCTCTCCCCGGCGAACACCGGCCGCGCGAACCGGAAGCGCAGGGTGCGCAGCGTGCACTGCGGCCCGAGCCAGCTCTGGAGCTGCTCGGCGAGCAGCGCGCCGAGGACCTGGCCGTCGACGACCGGGCCGGGCAGCCCGTGCGCGGCCGCGTAGCCGGGGTCGTAGTGCAGACGGTGCCAGTCCCAGGTGGCGCCCGCGTACGCCACCAGCCGGGTCAGCGGGAAGTCGCGGCGCAGCGGCGGCACCACGGCGCCGGGCAGCAGCTGAGGGCCGGTCACCGCTCCTCCCCGGAGGGGGGCGCGGGTGCGGCCGCGGTGGCGGGCGGGGGTGTGGCGGGTGGGGCTGCGGTGGCGGGCGCGGGTGGGGGTGTGGCGGGTGAGGCCGTGGCGGTGGGCGCGGGTGTGGCCGGTGGGGCTGCGGCGGCGGCCGCGGGTGTGGCCGGTGGGGCCGCGGTGAGGGCGATGTACAGCATGGTCTCCTCGTTCTCGGCCAGCAGTTCCCCGTCGGAGGTGTAGGCGCAGTGCGAGCGCACGACCAGCATCGGCAGCCCGTCGCCGGTGGTGCGCTCGGTCACCGAGGTGAGCGTCCAGGTGGCGGTGATCCGGTCGTCGGGGCGCACCGGCCGGTGGAAGGTGTACGCGTTGCCGCCGCGTACGGCGCGGGTGCCGGGGACGTCGACGCCCCAGGTGTGGCCGGCGTAGCCGTCGGAGTCGGGCGGCAGACCGGCGTACTGGTTGGTCTCGCACACCAGGGTGGGCGGGGCGACGACGTCGGGGTGGCCGTGGGCACGGGCGTACGCGGGATCCAGGTGCAGCGGGTCGCCGTTGCCGGTGGCGAGCGCGAAGTAGCGGATCGCGGCGCGCCCCAGCTCCTCCGGCGCGGTGTAGACGGCGGTCCGTCCGGTGAGCCGCCGGCGCAGCGCGTCCGTCAGCAGGACCGTCTCGGTCACCGGGTGCCTCCCGGGAGGGCGGCGGGCTCGGCGGAGGCGGCGGGGGGTGTGCTGCCGAGGACGGCGGTCGGGAACACCTCGGTGAGGAACTCCCGGCGCAGCAGACCGGCGCAGCCGACCGTCGTCACCGCCGGCCGCGGCCCGGGGCCCAGCGTCCGGGCATAGGCCGCGGCGACGGCCGCCCGCTCGCCCAGGGCGGGCGGGCACAGGTACTCCTCGACGGACACCAGGTCCCCGGGGCTCCCGCCGGCCGCGGCCACCACCTCCAGCACGGCGGCGAGCACGGCCTGCGTCTGGGCGACCGGGTCGCCGGGGTGCAGGGCCCGCTGGGTCTCCATGTCCAGCGCGGCGAACCCCGACATGTGCAGGGTCCGTCCGGCGAGCACCCCGGGGCTGTAGGTCAGCGTGTCGTAGCGGCGCCAGCCCGGGTTGACGGCGGTCAGCGGATGCCGGGAGGCCGTGACGTCGAGGGCCACCAGCACCCCCGGGGCGTGCAGCCGGGACATCAGGATGCCTCCCGCGCCCGGGAACACCCCGGCGCCGCCCAGGAGTTCGCGGCGCGGGCCCGCGCACCGCGGGTAGGCGCGGCGGGTCGCGGGGGTGGTGTAGTCGAACGTGGTCACGGCCTGGTCCAGGCTCAGACCGGCGCGCTTCAGCAGCCGTCCGGCCCGGTCCAGGCAGTAGGCGTACTGCGCGACGAAGTCGTCCGGGTGGACGAGGTCGCCGCGGTCGTCGAGGGGCAGCACGGTCGGCAGCCGGACGGTCCCGGCGCCGGACGCGTCCGCGGCCGGTCCGGCGCCGGCGTGCACGGCGAGCAGCGCGCCGGGGTCGGGCAGCGCCTCGACCACCACCGTGCGCAGGTCCTCACCGGCCCCGGGGAACACGGCGGTCCGGACCGCCTCGATCTCCGCGTGGGCGTCCAGCGCCGCGACCGTGACGTACTCGGTGAGACGGACGTCGCCGGGGTCCGGCAGCCGGGCGTGCAGGGCCCGGTAGGCGGCCCGGGCCTGCGTGGCCGGATCCGGCCCCCGGCCGACGACGGCCTGGCCGGCCCGGCGCGGGGCCCGGGGCTGTGCTGCGGTCAACGGGTCCTCCGGGGGTCGGGTCGGGAGCGGTGGGAGGGGGAGCGGGGACGGGGCTCGTCACGGGTCCGCGGGCGGGCGGGGCAGGGCGTCCGCGACGAGTCGCAGGACCGCCGCCAGGTCGTCCTCGCGGTCCAGGCGCAGCACCCGTTCGGCGAGCTCCCTCGTCACGGCCGTCTCACCGCCCGCGTTGGCGTGGAACTTGGCGACGACGCGCTCGGTGCCGGGCGGGCGGACGGGACCGCCGTCGACCCGGACGTGGAGCGAGGTGCCGTCGGCCAGGTGCGCCCTGAGGTCGCCGGGCGCCTCGGCGTCGGGTCCGGTGTAGGGGCGCACGATGTGCGAGATCCGCGCGGCGAGGGGCCGGGCGTCCGCCCGCACGAGGGCGGCCGGACGGTAGGTGTCGGGTGTCAGGCGCCCGTCGAGGAGCATGAGCGCGGTGCTGAACGGCAGGGAGAACTTCGCCTCGTACGGGGTGCGCGGGGTGACGCGATGGGCGCGGGGTTCGCACACCACGGGCACGGTGCCCGGCGGCACCGCCGCGACGACGGACACGAGGGCGCCGGGACCGCCGTGCTCCGCCAGCCGTCCGCGCAGTGCGGCGGCCGCGTCGAGGGTGCGGTGCAGCAGGTGGCAGCAGGGGTGGAGTTTGCTCTCGACGGCGGTGACGTGCCACATCTCGCCCAGGTCCCCGGCGATCTCGGCGGCCGTGGCGCGGCGGTCGGCGAGGGCCGCGTAGACGCCGTGGCGGCCCTCCAGGACGGAGGCGGGCCCCTCGGCGCCGGCGGCGGCGAGCCGCGCGGCGAGCAGTCCTGCGTGCGCGCCGAGGCCGGGGTGCAGGGCCTTGGTGTCGCTGCCGGCGTCGAGGAACTCCAGCAGTCCGCCCGCGCCGCTGCCGGCGAGGCCGAGGGCGTGGGCCGTGACGCCGGCCGGCTGTCCGGTGAGGACCGAGGCGGTGACGGCGGCGGCGAAGACCGTCGCGATCTGGGTCGCGTGCAGGCCGCGGGCGTGGAACCCGTAGGGGGCGCCGAGCCCGACGCGCAGCGCGGTCTCGTACCCGGCGGCCGCGGCGACCAGCAGCGCGGGACCGTCGGCCGCCGTCTGCTGCCCCACCGCGAACAGGGCCGGCAGCACGGCCGCGGTGGCGTGCACGAGCGCGCCGGGGTGGGTGTCGTCGAAGTCCAGGGCGTGCACGAGGTTGCCCAGTGCCAGCGCGGCGGCCGGCGCGCCGACCGGGGCGGACAGCCCGGGGACCGTCGCCTCCGGCGGGCCGCCGAGTGCCGCCGCGACGGCCAGCGCGGGCCCGGCCCCGCCGGTGCGGGCCGCCGCGAGCACGCAGCCGAGGCCGTCGAGGAGCTGCCGGCACACGGCCCGGCGGACCACGCTGGGCACGGTGGCCGGGGTGAGCCCGGCGGCCCACTCGGCGATCAGCTGCGCGGCGGTCGCCTCGGAGCCCGGACCCGGGGCGACGGTCACACCATGGCTGTGGCTGTGGCTGTGGCTGTGGCTGTGGCTGTGGCTGTGGTCGTGGTCGTGGTCGTGGTCGTGGTCGTGGTGATGGTGATGGTTGCCGCCGTGGTGGTGCGGGGACGGCCCCGGTCGCGCCGGTGGTGTCCTCGTCCCGGCGGCAGGCGGTGCGGTGCGCGGGGCCGGGGAGGGGCCGGACGGTGCGGGTTCAGACGGTGCGGGTTCAGACGGGGCGGGGTCAGACACCGAACGCTCCCGTCACGCGCAACGCGGCGATCCTGGCGTCGTCGTAGCCGAGGAGGTCGCGCAGGACGGCGTCGGTGTGCTCGCCGCGCCGGGGCGCGCGGGGCGCGGGCCCGTCGGGGCGGGGGCCGACCCGGACCGGGCTCGCCGGGGCGCGTACGGTGCCGAACCGGGGGTGCGCGCTCTCGGTGACGAGGCCGCGGGCCGCGGTGTGCGGGTCGGCGAGGGCCTCGGCCACGGTGTGCACCGGCGCGCACGGCACGTCGGCCGGGGTGAGGAGCGCGAGCCACTCGGCCACCGTCCGGGCCGCGAACAGCTCCTCCAGCTCCGGCACGAGCTTCTCGCGGTGTTCCCGGCGGCCCGCGAAGTCGGCGTAGGCATGGCCGGGTGCGGTCCATTCGGGGCGGCCGAGGAGCGGGGCGAGCCGGCGCCAGAACTTCTCCTTGGCGCAGCCCACCACCAGCCAGCCGTCCCGGGCGCGGAAGGCCTGGAACGGCACCAGGGAGGGGTGGGCGGAGTGCCGGGTGCGGACCGGCTCGTAGTCCGCGGTGAGGTGCCAGGTGGCGGGATAGGTCAGCATGGAGACGGCCGTGTCGTACAGCGAGACGTCGCAGTCGCAGCCGACGCCGTCGCGGCGGGCCGCGTGCAGCCCGGCGAGCAGGGCGAGGGCGGCGACGTATCCGCCCGAGTAGTCGACCAGCGACAGACCGGACTTGGCGGGCGGGCCGCCCGGCTCCCCGGTCAGGTCCATCCAGCCGGCCAGTCCCTGGAGGACGTAGTCGTAGCCGGGCTGCCGGGAGCGCGGTCCGGTCATACCGAAGCCGGTGAGGGCGCAGCACACCACCGCCGGGTTGAGGTGGCGCAGGTCGGCGTGGGTGATGCCGATGCGGGCGGGGACGTCCCCGCGGAGGTTGGAGTAGACGGCGTCGCTGTGCCGCACCAGGTCCTCGAAGACGGCCCGGCCGGACGGGGTGGTCAGGTCCAGGCCGACGCTGCGCTTGCCGCGGTTGAAGGTCTCGAAGAACAGGGAGTCCTCGCCGTCCTGGTAGGGGGGCACGTAGCGGCCCACGTCCCCGCCCGAGCGTGGCTCCTCGATCTTGATGATCTCGGCCCCGAGTTCGGCCAGGTGCCAGGTGCCGAACGGGCCCGCGCCGTACTGCTCCACGGCGATCACCCGTACGTCGTCCAGCGGGCGGCGGGCGGGCGGCGAGGGGGCGGTGGGGGCGGTGGGGGCGGTGGTCATGGGCGCAGCTCCCGGATGAGGTCGAGGACGTGGGCCTGCGACTCGCGGATCTCACGGGGGGTCAGTCCGTGCACGGGCGGGGTGATCTTGATGCTGTCGGCGAGGCCCGCGTAGCCGGTGAGACGGTCGGCGACCTGGTCGGGGGTGCCGCAGAGGGTGAGGGCGCGGGTCATGGCCGGGTCGACGGCGCCGGCCAGGTCGCCCGCGCGGACGCCGGGTCTGCGGAACTCCTCGGCCACCCGGCTCTGCGGCGCGGCCAACCGGTGGGCGGCGAACAGGGGGGCGTAGGTGCGGACCGAGGCGTAGAACCCGACTCCGCCGGACGCCCGGCGCAGGGCCTCCGCCGGGTCGGGGTGGACCGACACGCAGGCGGAGGCGACGACCTCGAGGTCGCCCGGCGTGCGTCCGGCCGCGGCCAGGCCGGCGCGCAGCGCGGGCAGCACGGTGTCGCGCAGGTGGGCGGGGGAGCCTAGTTCGTGTCCGATCCAGCCGTCGCCGATCTCGCCGGCGAGCCGGGTCATCAGCGGCCCGGCGGCGGCGAGGTGGACGGGGACGCGGGTGCGCCGGGGCAGCGGTCGCCGGTAGCCGCGCACACGGAGCGCGGTGAGCGGGCCGCCGGCCTCGATGGGGTCGCCGTCGGCGCAGCGGGCGACGAAGGCCCGGACGCAGTCCACGGTCTCGCGCAGCCGCTGCACCGGGTGGTCGAAGGGCACGCCGTGCCACTCCTCGTTCAGCCGGCGCACACCGGTGCCGAGGCCCAGTACCGCCCGTCCGTCGGAGAGTTCGTCGAGGTCGAGGGCTTCCAGGGCACAGGTCATGGGGGAGCGGACGAAGGCGAGGGCGACGGCGGTGCCGATCCGCGCGGTGGTGGTGGCGCAGGCCAGCGCGGCGGCGGTGACGGTGGCGCTGCGGTGCAGTTCGGCCGCCCACAGGGTGTCGGCGCCCGCCTCCTCGGCGAGCCGTCCGGCGGCGGTGAGTTCGGCCAGGTCCGCGCCCCAGGGCGCGTAGCCGAGCCGGGGCAGCGCGGGGGTGGTCATCGAGGGGTCCGGGCGGCCGTGCCGGGGCGCTCGCCGTCCGGCGCGGGCCGGCCGGCGGCGGGCGCGGGCCGGCCGGCGGAGGGCGCGGGCCGGCCGGCGGAGGGCGCGGGCCGGACGGTCGGGGGCTGTGCCGTCAACGGGGTGGCGGCCTCGGGACGGATGTCCTCCAGGGGGGCCGCGCCGCGCTTGTGGACGTAGAAGGTGCGCAGGAACGTGCAGACCTCGGTGCCGTGCTGGTTGAGGGTGCGGGTGCGTACGGTGACGATGCCGGCGCCGGGCCGGGAGCCGGACTCGCGCCGTGAGACCACCAGGGACTCCGACCACAGGGTGTCCCCGGCGTGGACCGGCGCGGTCATCCGGACGTCGTCCCAGCCCAGGTTGGCGAACGCGTTCTGGGTGAGGTCGGTGACGCTCTGGCCGACCGCGATGGCGAGGGTCAGGGTGGACACCACCAGGGGGCGGCCGAACTCACTGGCCGCCGCGTACTGGCTGTTGAAGTGCATCTGGCTGGTGTTCATGGTCAGCAGCGTGAACCAGGTGTTGTCGGCCTCGCCGACCGTGCGTCCCAGCGGGTGCCGGTAGACGTCGCCGGGGGAGAGGTCCTCGTAGAAGCGCCCGGTCCAGCCCGGACGGACGACGGGCTGCGGGTCGTCGGTGGAAGTCATGGCGTCCTCTTTCGGATGCGGGCTCCCGGGGCATGCCGAAGGTCCGCCTCAGGCGGGCTGCGGTGCGGTGCGGTGCAGTGGAAGCGGCCGTGCGGTGGCGGTGGTGCGGCCGTGCGGTGGCGGTGCGATCCGGCGGGTCGGGACGGTGCCCCGGCTCGACCCTAGGGGCGCGGCCGGCCACCGTCAAGCGTCCTGTTTCCCTGTGCGGTCCGGCGTTTCCTTCCAGGGGTGCGCGCCGACGTCTGCCGGAAACAGGGGTTTTACGGGGCCCATCCCGCTCCCGTCTTGACACCGCGTCACGCTGGTGGCTCCATGTGACGCATCTCTTCGAAACGGTGTTTCCTCAATGGAAACGCCGAGAACGCTCGGAGAGGCTTGGGGCGCCCTCGCGGCGTCCGTGCCCGACGGCCCGTGCGACCGCACGCGCCGCTCCGTGAAGGGGGCAGCTTCCCGGTATGAGAGCCAAGACCATCGCGGCGGCCCCGTCGCGCACCGCGGCCGCGCTCGCCGCACTCGTCGTCGCCGCGGCCGGATCGCTGGTGCTCGGCGGTGCCCGGCCGGCACACGCGGGCAGCGCCGCCGTCACCTACGACTGCGTGTTCGCCTCGTCCCACTCGGTGTTCACCACCACGGCGACCCTGACCGCCGACGCCACCACCACACCCGGCACCCCGATCGACCTCACGCTGAGCTTCGCCGACGGCCCCGCCAACGGGCCCGTGGCGCTGACCGCCAACACGGTTGCCGTCTCCGCGCGACTCGGCGTCACCGGCCAGGACCCGGTCACCGTGAGCGCCCCCGCCTCCAACGCGGCCGTCGCCCCCTACGCGGAGATCCCGATCCCGGACCTCACCGGCACGCTCACCGTCGCCCAGCCCGGCACCGTCCAGCTCACCCCGGGCGACCTCACCCTGAACATCACCAACTACGGCCTCAGCATCGCCTGTACCGTCGACGGCACCGCACCGGTCCTGTCGACCGTCACCGTCACCGACGGCAGCACCGGAAGCGCCGCCGCGGCGGTCGAGAAGATCTCCGGCCGCCCCGCCACCGACACCACCGGCGCCCGCCCCGGCGACACCGTGACCCTCGGCGGCACGGGCTGGACCGCGGACGAACCCGTCGACGGCGTACGGCTGTGCGCCCTGGACGGCACCAGCGCCTGCGCCGACGACGTCCTCACCCCCGACCTCACGGTCGACGGCGACGGACGCCTCACCGGCACCGTCCTCATCGGCGCGGGCGCCACGCCAGGCCCGCACACCCTGGTCGTCACCCAGGGCTCGCTCGGCGCCACCGTCGTCCTCGGCGTGCTGGGCACCCGCTCCCTCCAGCTCAGCCCGTCCGGCGGCGGACCCGGCACGACCACCACCGTCACCGGCGCCTCCTTCGACCCGGGCGACGAGGTCACCGTCACGGGAGTGGACGCCGACGGCGAGGCCACCGGCGCGCCCCTCGTCGCCCCCGTCGACGCCCGCGGCGGCTTCACCGCGACGCTCACCCCCGCCGCCGGCACCGTGAAGGTGGTGGCGACCGAGGCCGACGGCGGCGCCGGCGACTTCGCGGAGGCGGCCTGGAGCGCCACGGCCGACGGCGGCAGCGCCGAGCAGACCCTGAAGGTCGTCGTCTCCGGCGGCGCCCTGACCATGGCCCAGGAGGCGGGGGAGGTGACCCTGTCGCCCGTCACCGTCGACGGCACCGAGCACACCGCCACCGGCTCCCTCAACGCCGTCGAGGTCAAGGACTTCCGCGGCAGTACCAGGGGCTGGTCCCTGGTCGGCACCGTCACCGACTTCACCAACTCCGCGGGCGCGGCCATCCCGGCCGGGAACCTGTCGTGGACGCCCACCTGCGCGGTCCACACCGGCGCCGCGGCGGCCTCCACCGTCACCCCCGGCAGCCCGGGACCCCTCAGCGCCACGACCGCGGCCCCCCTGTGCACCCAGGCCGCCAGTGACGACCCCACCTCGGTCACCGGCGGCGACTTCGACGCCGGCGCCTCCCTCGACCTGCGGGTGCCCGCCATCACCCAGGCCGGCGAGTACGCGGCCGTGCTGCGTCTGACGCTGTCCTGACCGGCCGGAGGACCCGCCCGGATCCACCCGGAGGACCCGCCCGGATCCGCCCGGAGGACTCGATTCCGAGGACCCGAACACGAGGACCCGAACACACCGATGCGCCCACCACCCCGAAGCCGCCTCCGCCTCCGCCTCCGCCGAGGCACCGCCACCGCGTTCGCGGTGCTCACCGTCCTGGCCGCCTGGCTGCCGGCGCCCCGGGCGGCGGCGGAGGACGGCTCCGGCGGGTCCTCCCAGGCCTGGTCGGTGCAGCCCACCGCCCGGAGCGCCGGCGCCGCCGCGAAGCGCCTGACCTTCCAGCTGGACGCCCGCCCCGGCGCGGTGATCCACGACTCGGTGCGCGTCAGCAACCTGTCGACCGAGCCCCGCTCCTTCCAGGTGTACGCGGCCGACGCCTACACCACCCCGCGCGACGGCGGCCTCGGCTACCGGCAGGCCGGCGAGGCGCAGCACGACGTCGGCGCCTGGGTGAAGATGAGCACCAACGCCCTGATCCTCCCCGAACGCCGGGCGGCCGACATCCCGTTCACGGTGACCGTCCCCGAGGACGCCACCCCCGGCACCCACACGGGCGGTGTCGTCGCGCTCGACAACACCCTGCACGACGGCGGCACCACCGACTCCGGCGTGGAGGTGAGCATCCAGCGGGCCATCGCCGTACGGCTCGAACTCACCGTCGCCGGAGCGCTCACCCCGGGCCTGGCCGTCCGCGGGGTCGGTCTCGTCCACACGCCCGACGGCGCCCCCTTCGCCGCCGGCCGGGCCACCGTCCGCTACACCGTCACCAACACCGGCAACACACCGGTCCAGGGCAAGGCCGTCATCACCGTCACCGGACTGTTCGGACGCGAGATCGTCACCCGGACCCGCTCGCTGCCGCCGGTCCTGCCCGGCCAGCACACCGAACTCGCCCTCGCCCTCGGCCGCGCCCCGCCGCTGGACCTGCTGACCGCGTCGGTGACGGTCTCCGCCGCCGGTGTCCCCGCCACCACCGCCGGCACCCACCGGCTCGCCCTGTCCTGGCCCACCCTCGGGGTCGTGACCGCGGCGGCGGCCCTCCTCGTCGCCGCGCTCTCCCAGGCCCGGCGCCGCCGCCGCACCCTCGCGCAGGAGCACTCATGACCCACCGCCGTGCCCGCGGCCAGGCCGCGGCCCGCCGCACCCTCGCCGTGAGCCTCGGCGTGCTCGGCGCCACGGCCCTGACCGCCGCACCGGCCCACGCCGCGGGTACGGCGAGCCCGCCCGCCCCCGCCGTCACCGCCGACGCGACCCGCCTGGTGCCCGGACGGCCCGTCACCGTCACCGGCACCGGCTGGGCCTCGGGGGCCACCGTGCAGACGGAGGTGTGCGGGCTGCGGGCCGTGCACGGCAGCGCCGACTGCGACACCCTGCGCGGCGCGGTCGCCCTCGTGGCCGCCGACGGCACCTTCCGGCTCACCCTGGTCGTGGGCGCCCCGCCGGTCGACTGCCCGTGCGTGGTCCGCGCCACCACGGGCGGCGGGCCGGGGGCGCGGTCGGCCGTCACGGACGTCGAGGTGGCCGGCGTACCCGAGACGACCGTGCCGGACCCGGACACCGCCACACCCGACGTGCAGATCGTCGACACCGTCCTGACCGGCCGCCCCGGTCTCGCCGAACTCTTCGGCGGACGGCCCCGCCGCACCCTGGTCGTCACCGTCCGCAACACCGGGACGGCCACCCTCGGCCGCGGTCCGCTCGTCATCCGGTGGGGCACGGGCGGCACCGCGGACACCGATGTCGTCAGCCCGCTCACCTCACCGCTGGAGCCCGGCGCACGCGCCACCTACCGCGTTCCCATCGCGCTGCCCATGGCCGCCTTCGGCCGCTACGCGGTGGGCGGGACGTACGCCGCGCAGCCCTTCCTCGTCGCCACCGACCTCTACCCCTGGGGACTCCTCGCCGCCGCCGCCGGCTCGGTGCTCCTCACCGTCTTCGCGGTCGGCCGGGCGATCCGCCGCCGGCTCACCCGTCCGCCCGAGCCGGTCCCGCCGCCCCGGGCCGCCGTCCTCCCCGCCCCGGCGACCGTCGAGGTCACCGGCGACGGACTGCGCGCCGTGCTCGCCTCCCTCACCGCCGCCCCGGCCCGCCCGGACACGGTCGGCGCGCCCGCCGAACGGCTCGGCCTGGAGGGCCTGCTGCGCGCGCTGTCCGGACGGCCCTCCCTCGTGGACACGGCACGACTCGACACCCTGGAGCGCCTGCTGGACCCGCGCCCCGCCGATCCCGCCGATCCGACCGGCCCCGTGGACGACGCGAGCGGGGCCGGCGCCGAGGCGGGTGAGCGGCGGTGACCGGAAAACCCCTTTCTCCCGCGCGCACCCGGGCGTTCGAGCTCGCGCCCCTGCGCACGGCCGCGGCCGGAGCCGCCACCGGCCTGGTGCCCGGCGCCCTCGTGCTCGGCGCCCAGCAACTGGGCGGGGTCATCGGGATGCCCGGCGCCGCCGTCCGCTACGTCCTGCTCACCGCGCTCCTGCTGACCCTGGTCGCCGTGCCCGCCGTCCGCCGCCTCGCGGCGCCCCGCCACGGCCTGGGCAGGGGCGCCGCCCGGTGCGCCGCCGCCGGCTGCCTCGCGGTCGCGTTCGCCGGTGCGCTGCCGGGCGTCGCCGTCTTCTGCGCGGCGGTGCTGACGGCGGCCCTCCTCGGCACCGCCGCGCTCGGCCCGCGCCGGTCCGCCCTCCGGTATCCGGCGGTCCTGGCGGGACTGGCCGGGAGCGCCGCCCTCCTCGGGGCGCTGCCCGACCGGCCGGAGACCGCCCTGCTCCTCTGCGGCGCGACCGGCGCCCTGCTCCTGGCCCCGGACGCACTGCCGCGGCGGACCACACCCTCGCGGCCCGCCGCGGACGGCGGTCCGGGCGCGCCCGGTGGGCCCGGCGCGCCCGGTGGGACCGGTGGGCCCGGCAGTACGGATGCGGGACCGGCGCCGGACGGTGGGCGGTCACCGGAGCGGAACGGTGGGCGGTCACCGGAGCGGAACGGTGGGCGGTCACCGGAGTCGGAAGCCACGCGGTCACCGGCGCCGTACGCCGGGCAGTCGCCCGCGCCGGACGGGGTACGGTCACCGGCGCCGCATGCCGGGCAGCCACCCGCGCCGGACGACAGACCGCCTGTCACCCCACCGCCCCTCACCCCACCGCCCCTCACCCCACCGCCCCTCACCCCACCGCCCCTGACGGCCCCGCCCCGACAAGTCCCGCCCCGGCCACCGCGCGCCGCCGACGAGCGGGGACCGGGGGGCGGAGCCCTCGGCCGGGGGACCGAGCGCCTCGCCCGTGCCGCGCTCGGGGCGGCCGCGGCCGCCGGTGTCCTGGCCGCCCTGGACCTGTACACGTTCCGCTTCACCCTGCTCGGCGCGGACCCGGCCGGCCATGTCGCCCCGGCCGCCGCGGCGGCGGCCGTCGCCGTCCTCGCCGCGCACCCGGTGCTGCGGCCGGCGGGCGCCGCCGCCCGCCGCGCCGCCGCCCTCACCCTCGCCGGCGCAGCCGCCGCCCTCCTCGCCCAGGCGGCAGCTCCCGAGGCGGCGCACCTGACCCTCGCCCTCGGCGCGCTGCTCACCTGCGCGGCCCTCACCGGACGGCTCCTCGACGCACAGCCCGGCGACCACCGTCCCGGAACGGGCACCCGCTGGACGATCGTCGGCGCGCTCGCGGGGATCGGCCTCCTCGCCGGTGCCGGGCGCCTGATGGACGCCGGTGACGCGCTCTCCCTCTGCGCCCTGCCGCCCCTCGCGGGAACCCTCGCCCTCGCCCGCACCGCACGCACCGGGTCCGCGCCCACCGGGGCGGGGGAGCCCCTCCTGCGGCTGCACGACGTGACGGTCCGCCACCAGGGCCGGACGGTGATCCGGCGACTGCGTCTGACGGCGGCCGCGGGGGAGGTGCTGGTCCTGCGCGACGAGCGGTCCGGCCGGCGGGCGGCCGCCCTGCTGCGGGTGCTGGCCGGTCATGCCCGCCCCGCCGCCGGCCGCTGCCGGCTGCACGGCCAGGACCTGCGGGCGACCGGCATCCGGACGCGCTGGCTGCTCGGCCTGTCGGCCGCGCTGGACCCCTCGGACGCGACCGGCGCCGGGCTGCTGCCCCAGGTCGCCTCGGACCGGACGGTCCGCGAGGCACTGCGCGCCGCCGCCGCGTCGTACGGCACGGGCCGCGCCGAGGAACTGGAACACGGCGTCACCGCCGCGTTCCCCGCCCTGCGGGACCGGCTCGACGACCCTCCACGCGCCCTCGAACCGGCCGAACGCTGCGTGCTGGGACTGGCCCAGGCCCTGCTCGCCCGTCCCCGCCTGCTGCTGCTCGACCTCACGGCCGGCCCGTCCGCCGCCCTCGCCGACGACCCTCAAGTGGCCGCGCTGGTACGGCGGGTCGCGGCCCAGGGCACGGCGGTCCTGGTCGCCACCGCGGGCAGCGGAGCCGCACTCCTCGACGCCCGGGTGCTCGACCTCACCGAGCGCCGGCCCGCCCGCGCCCGTACGAAGGCGGCCCGCCGCGCCCGCGCCCTGGGGCCCTCGGCCCCGGACGGCGCGGCGGACCTCCAGGAAGGGAAACCGGCATGACCACCCTCGCGCGCACCGCGACGACGCCCCCGCCACGACCACGGCCGCGGCGCGTCGCCCCGGCCCTGGCCCTGGCCGTCTGCGGACCGCTGCTCCTGCCGCTGTCCGCCCCGGCCGCGGCCGCCGACGGCGGGGCCACCGTCACGGTCTCCCGGACCACCGGGCTCACCGAGGGCCAGCGGATCACCGTCACCGGCCAGGGCTTCACCCCCGGTCTCACCTCCGTCGCGGTGGGCCTGTGCACGGAGCACTACCGCAGCAACGCCGACTGCGACCTGACCGGTGGCGCCGCACTCGTCAACATCGACGCACGCGGAAGGCTGCCCGAGGTCACGCTCACCGTGCGCCGCACGGTCGCCGGCACCGACTGCCGGACGAAGCAGTGCGTCGTCGGGGTCTCGCCGCTGCCCACCGGCACACCGGCGTCCCTGCGGCCCCCGAACACCGTCGACGTCCGCATCGGACTGGCGGGCGGCACCGTGACCGGGGATCCGTCCGGCACCGGACGGGCCACGACCGCGAGCGCCGCGCCCTCCGCCGCTGGATCCGGCGGGGAGGGACTCTCGACGCCGCTGTGGTCGCTCGCGCTGGCCGCCGTCGTGCTCTGCGCGGCCGGCGCCGTCGTCGTCTCCCGTCCTCCACGGCACCCGGACCCCGCCCCGCTCTCCCACACTGGAGGTACTCCCTGATGCGTAGCGTGCTCCTCAGAACCACCGCGGTGGCCGGTGCCGGGACGACGGTGCTCGCCGGCGCCCTGCTCGCCGCCGGCCCGGCCCAGGCCGCCGGTGTCCTGACCGTCAGCAAATCCACCGGACTGGCGGTCGGCGACACCGTGACCGTCTCGGCGAAGGGGCTGAGCAAGAACCAGTCCTTCGCGCCGCTCGGCCTGTGCAAGCCCGATCCGTCCGGTCCCACCGACTGCGACACCTCCGCCGACGCGGCGTACATCGGCAAGACCGACGCCGACGGCGTCTGGCACAGCTCCTCGACCGACGCCACCAGCGTCAAGGTGACCATCAAGGCCCAAGCGGGCGGCGCGAGTTGTACGAGCGCCGCCGGAGCCTGTGTGATCGCCGTCTTCATCACGGCGACCAAGGAGATGGTGCAGGTCCCGCTCACCGTCTCGGCGAGCGGCGGCTCCTCCTCTGGCGGTTCCTCGGGCGGGTCGTCCTCGGGGGGATCCTCCTCGGGCGGCGGCTCCTCGTCGAGCGCGGCGACGGGGCCCGCGGGCTCCTCCACCGCCGGCTCGGGCGGCACCGCGGACGGCTCGGGCGGATCGTCCACGGACGACGCGCTGGCCAGCACCGGTTTCGTGGACGGCGTCCCGGTCGGCCTGCTCGCCGCCGGGACCCTGGTGCTGTGCGGCAGCTCGGCGCTGCTGCTGATGCCGCGCCGCCGGGGCCGCCACGAGTGACACGGACGGAGGCCCAGGGCGGGCCGCGCCATCGGTGGCGGCCCGCCCCCGCCCCGCCGCGGGGCGCCTGCTGTGTCCGGCGGGTGCCTATCGGGTGCCTATCGCGTGCCTATCGGCTGCCTATTGGACGCCTATCGGGTGCCTATGGTGTCCGGGCGGGGTGCACCTACGGTGACCGGCGGGGTGCAGCTCCCGAGGACAGCCGCCCCAGCGCCTCCTCCAGCGCGATCACGTCGGCGTACTTGGAGTCCAGGTCGAACAGGTTCGCCTCGTGCGGGCCCGGGTCCCGGTCGGCGACGGACTCCCGCACCACCTGCGGCCGGAAGCCGTACTGCAACGCGTCCAGGGCGCTCGCCCGTACGCAGCCGCTGGTGGAGAAACCCCCGACGACGACGGTGTCCACGCCCCGCCCCGCGAGCCACCGGTCGAGGCCGGTGGCGAAGAAGGCGCTCGGATAGTGCTTGCGCACCAGCAGATCGCCGTCCGCGGGCCGGCACGCCTCGGTGAAGTCCGCGTACGGACTGCCCGCGCGGAAGGCGTCCAGACCGGGGACCTTGCGGTGGAAGTGCGGTGCGTCGGTGGCCGGGTCGCCCGCGTAGTGGACGGCGGTGAAGACCACCGGCGCCCCGGCCGCGCGGGCGGCGCGGGCGAGCGCGGCCATCGCGGCCAGCGCAGGCTCCGCCGTGCGCAGGAACAGGTGCGAGGCGGGGTCGGCGTACGCGCGCACCGCGTCGACGAGGAGGACCGCGGGGCGTTCGCCCCAGCCGACGCGGCGGCCGAAGCCCGCCCGCGCGTAGTCGTCGTCGAGCCGGCCGGCCACCTCAGATCACCCCGTCGGCGGCCAGCGCGGCGCGCCGCTCGGCGTCCAGGCCCAGCACACCGCCCCAGATCTCCTCGTTGTGGGCGCCGAGTTCGGGCCCCGCCCAGCGCACGGCGCCCGGCGTCGCGGACAGCCGCGGCACCACGTTCTGCATGGGGATCTCCCCGAAGTCGGGGTGCGGCACCCGGACGATGGCCTCGCGCGCGGCGAAGTGCGGGTCCTGGAGCATGTCCACGGCGGTGTAGGTGCGTCCCGCGGGGACTCCGGCCGCGTGCAGCGCGGCCAGCAGCGCGCCGGACTCCTGCCGCGCGGTCCACTTCGCGATCACCTCGTCCAGCTCGGCCTGGTGGGCGCCGCGCGCGCTGTGCGTGGCGTAGCGCGGATCGGCCGCCAGCGCCGGGTCGCCCATCACCTCGGTGAGCCGGGCGAAGACGGTGTCCTGGTTCGCGGCGATCAGCACGTCCGCGCCGTCGGCGGTCGGATACACGTTGCTGGGGGCGACGTTGGGCAGGACGGCCCCGGTGCGTTCGCGCCGGTAGCCGCCGATCTCCCACTCCGGGATCAGCGACTCCATGTAGGCGAGGACCGCCTCGTACAGCGCGGAGTCGACGATCTGGCCGCGTCCGGTGCGCTGCCGCGCGTGCAGCGCCATCACGGTGCCGTAGGCGGCCATGGTGCCGGCCAGGGCGTCCCCGAGGGAGACGCCGGTGCGCGAGGGGGCGCGGTCGGGTTCGCCGGTGATGTGGCGGATGCCGCCCATCGCCTCGCCGATGGAACCGAAGCCGGCCCGCGGCGCGTAGGGGCCGGTCTGCCCGTAGCCGGTGACGCGGACCAGGACGAGCCGCGGGTTGAGGGCGGACAGGGTGGCGTAGTCCAGCCCCCAGCGCTCCAGGGTGCCGGGGCGGAAGTTCTCCACCAGCACGTCGGCGGTGGCGGCCAGTTCACGTGCCAGGCGCTGGCCCTCGGGGTGGCGTAGGTTGCAGGTGACGGACTTCTTGTTGCGGGCGACCACCGGCCACCACAGGGAGGTGCCGTAGGGGCGTTCACGGCCCCACTGGCGCATCGGGTCCCCGCGTCCGGGGTCCTCCAGCTTGATGACCTCGGCGCCGTGGTCGCCGAGCAGCTGTCCGCAGAAGGGGCCGGCGAGCAGGGTGCCGGTCTCCAGCACACGGATGTCGCAGAGGGGTCCAGTCATGAGCCGAGTCTAGATTTAGGAAACGCTGTTCCGCCAGGGGAACCGTCGGGGCAGAATGGCGCGTATGGAGAGCGAATCCGCCGGGGCGGCGCCGTCCGCCGTCGGCATCGTCGAAGTCGCCCCGCGCGACGGCCTGCAGAACGAGACCGGGATCCTGGAGCCCGCCGAGCGCGCCGAGCTGGTGGCCCGCGCCGTGGCGGCGGGCGCGCGGCGCGTGGAGGCGGTGGCCTTCGTCCATCCCGGCCGCGTCCCGCAGATGGCCGGCGCCGAGGAGGTGATGGCGCTGGTGCCCCGGGTCGCGGGCGTGCGCTACTTGGGCCTGGTGCTCAACCGGCGGGGCCTGGAACGGGCGGTGGACAGCGGCGTCGACGAGGTGAACTGCGTGGTCGTCGCCAGTGACACCTTCTGCCGCCGCAACCAGGGCGTGGGCACCGAGGAGGCGCTCACCGTCTGGGAGGACGTCGCGGCCCGCGCGCACGCCGCCGGTATCGCGCCGTCCGTCACCGTCGCCGCCGCCTTCGGCTGCCCCTTCGAGGGCGAGGTCCCCGAGGCGCGGGTGGTCGGCCTGGCGCGGCGGGCCGCGCGCACGGGGGCGGCGGAGATCGTGCTGGCCGACACCATCGGCGTCGCCGCACCGGACGCCGTGACCCGTCTGCTCCACGCGGTCGCCGAGGCCGCCCCCGGCGTCCCGCTGCGCTGCCACTTCCACAACACCCGCAACACGGGCTACGCCAACGCGGTTGCCGCGCTGCACGCGGGGGCGGCCTGGCTGGACGCCTCGCTCGGCGGGATCGGAGGCTGCCCGTTCGCCCCCGCCGCCACCGGCAACATCGCCACCGAGGACCTCGTCTACCTGATGGAACGGATGGGCGTGCGCACCGGCATCGGGCTGGAGGCCGCCATCGGCGTCGCCGGCCGGCTGGGGGAGCGCCTGGGCAAGCCGGTCCCGGCCCTCCTCGGCCGCGCGGGCGCCTTCCCACCGTCCTCGCAGGCCCCGGAGGCCCCACCGTCCCCGCAGCCGCAGCCGCAGCCGCAGCCGCAGCCGCAGCCGCAGCCGCAGCCGCAGCCGCCGCAGTCCCCGCAGCCGCAGCCGCCGCAGTCCCCGCAGCCCCCCGTGTCCTCACCGCTCCCGCAGTCCCCGCCGTCCCGATCCGGTGGCCCGTCCGCCGCGGACGCGGCGCCGACGGCGCGCTCCGGCCGCTCCGGACGCGCGGGCTGAGGGGGCGTCATGGGAACCCACGCACACGGTTGGTGGATCCTGCTGCACCTGGTGCTGTTCGTCTTCTGGCTCGGCGGCGACCTCGGCGTCTACGTCTCCAGCCGCTTCGTCCTCGCCCGTGACCTGTCCTTCGAGGCGCGGGCGACGGCCCTGCGCATCATGGGCGTGCTCGACCTCGGCCCCAAGATCTGCCTGGTGCTGTTCCTGCCCAGCGGCGTGACGCTGATGGCCCTGGAGCCGCACGGTGCCCCGCTGCTCGGCGGCTGGACGGCGACGGCCGCCTGGGCCGGCGCGGCGTGCTGGCTCTGGCTGACGGTCCGCGACCACCGCAGTCCCGGCCGTCACCCCCTGGTCCGCCGCGCCGACTGGGCCGTGCGCATCGCGCTCACCACCGCCCTGCTCGCGGTCGGCGGGTACACGCTGCTGGCGGACGAGCCCTTCGGGGTCACGACCCGCCCGCACTGGCTCGGCGCCAAGGTGATGCTCTACGCGACGGCCATCGCCTGCGGGCTGGGCATCAGGCTGACCCTGCGTCCCTTCGGCGCCGCGTTCGCCGCCCTGGCCCGCGACGGCTCCACACCGCAGACCGAGCGGGCGCTGCGCCGCGCGGTCGACGGATGCGTCCCGTACGTCGCCGGGATCTGGCTGAGCGTGCTGGCGGCTGCCGCGCTGGGCGTGCTCAAACCCGGTGCGGCGCTGTGATCCCGTACGGGGCGCCCTCGCGAAGGGCGCCCCGGGGGTCATATGAAGCGGTCGTGAAGCGGGCGCCCCGGCCCCGGTGCGCTCACGTGGCGCCGGGCCGGTGCCCGAACTCCGCCGACAGCCGCTCCACCGCCGACAGCAGCAGCGGGACGCACTCGGCCATGCGCGGCTTGAAGCGGCTCAGCGGCCCGGCCACGCTGAGCGCGGCCACCACATGGCCGTCGTGGCCCAGCACCGGCGCGGCGACCGAGGCGGAGCCGGCCTCGCGCTCGCCGACGGACGTGGCGTAGCCGCGCCTGCGGATCGTCGCGAGCTCCTTGCGCAGCTTGGCCGCGTCGGTGATGGTGCGTTCGGTGAGCGGCTCCAGTTCGTGCCGGCCGAGATACTCGTCGATCTCGGGTTCCGGCATGAACGCGAGCACCGCCTTGGAGGAACTGCCGGCGTGCAGCGGGAACGGGATCCCGAGGGCCACCTCGATGCGCAGCTCCTGCTCCGGCACGACCTGGTCGACGTAGAGCCGCGTGTCGCCGCGCCGGATGGACAGGGTGGCCGTCTCGCCGCACTGGGCGGCCAGCCGCCGCAGTTCGGGCGCGGCCATGATGCGCAGGTCGGTGCGGGCCAGGTAGGCGCGGCCCAGCGAGATCGCGGCCGGGCCGAGGGCGTAACGCCGGGTCACCGGGTCGGCGATGATCAGGTCCCGGTTGCGCAGGGCGGTCAGGATGCGGTGCACCACCGCCTTGGTGATGTCGAGTTCCTGCGCGATCTCCGTGACGCCGAGGTCCGGACGGCCACTGCGGCCGAAAAGCAGGAGTACGTCCATGGCCCGCTCGACGGCGGCGATCGACCTGCTGCTGTTCTCCTCGCTCACGCGGTTCCTTCTGCGGTGCGGGGCCGTGGGGGGCCGGTCGGGGCGGCTCCGCCGACCGAGGCCCAGCATAGGGGCAGGATTTCCCCAAGGGAAACGCGATCGCCTCGTCGTCACCGTTCGGCATTGACACCGGGAGAAGGCCGTCGTTACGCTCATCGTGACATCGTTCCGCTAGAGGAAACATGTGGGGCGGGGGTCGAAGGCGACCGACCCGCCGGGGGAGCACTCCGGCCGCACCCGTCCCGTCCACCACCGCCGGGAGGCCTGATGCGAGCCGCCGTCGACGAGTCAACGTTCCGGCAGACGCTGTCGCGTTGGCCCAGTGGCGTCGCGATCGTCACCACCGACGGCGCGTTGGGCCGGCACGGCATGACCGCCAGTTCCTTCTGCAGTCTCAGTCTCGATCCGCCTCTCGTCCTGGTCTGCACGGACCGGCGCATCCGCTCCCACCGCCTGATCCAGGAGCACGGCGTCTTCGCGGTGAGCGTGCTGGGCCGCGACCACATCGGCCTCGGCCGGCGGTTCGCCGGCCTGGAGCCGGGTGTCGAGGACCGCTTCGCGGGCGGTGACTGGCGGCCGCGGGTCACCGGCAGCCCCGTGCTCGCGGACGCCGCGGCCTGGATCGACTGCCGTGTCCGGCACGCCTATCCGGGCGGCGACCACACCATCTTCGTCGGCGAGGTCGTCGACGCCTGCGTGCCCCGCCTGGTCCCGCCCCTGCTGTTCCACTCCCGCTCCTGGGGCCAGGTCGCCGACCCGCTGCCCGACCGCGTCACCGTCGCCGACACCGGCACCGCCCAACGGCTCGCCCTCGCCGGAGCACCCCGCCGCGCCTCGGCCCGGCTGCTGGAGGCCCTCGGTGACGCCGGGGTACGGGTACGGCTGTCCGACACCGGGCCGGTCCCGGCCCACACGTCCTCGGCTCACACGTCCCCGGCTCGCACGTCCCCGGCTCGCACGTCCCCGGCCCACACGTCCTCGGCCCGGACGGCCCTGACCCGGACGTCCCCGGGGCGGCTCCCGCCGCGTTCGGTCCTGGTCGCCGGTCCGGCAGAGGCCACGGCGGCGGTCGCGGCGGGACCGGTGACGGTGGAGTTCACGGTCGCCGACCGTCCCACGGGCCCTGGCGTCACGGTCGCCGACCGTCCCACGGGCCCTGGCGTCACGAGCGCCGACCGTCCCACGGCCCCCGGCGCCACGAGCGCCGCCCCGGCGGCCGACGGCGTCGCCCCCGCCGACCTGCCGGCCCTGGTGTCCGCCGTCGCCGGCGCGGGCACGGCCGTCGGCCGCGTCCCCCGCGCCCTCGACCCGGCGCGCACGGCCGCGGTGCTCGACCTGGTCGCCGCTCTGCGCGACGCGGGGTGCGACGAGATCGCGCTGGAGGAGGCGGCGCCCGCCGCCGGGGGCGCGGCACCGGCGCCGAGTTCGCCCCTGCACCTGCGCACGCTGCTCCAGGACGCCGTCCAGGTCGCCGGTCCCGTCCCGTTGCGGCTGTGCCTGCGCGACGACCACGGCCTCGGCCTGGTCAACGCGCTCACCGCGATGAAGAGCGGCATCCGCCACTTCGACACGGCACTCGGCGGCTGCGACGGCACCCTGGACACCGAACGCCTGCTGCTGCTGTGCTCCCGCATGGGCGTGGACACGGCCGTCGAGTCCGCGGCGCTCGCCCGGTGCCGCGACGAACTGACCCGCCTCGTGCGCCGCGGGCGCCCCCGCCGGCCGGCGTGAGCCTCCCCGACCGAAGCCGAGCCCCGCATCCCCTCCTCGCGGGAAGCCGCCGGGCCGGCCGGTCACCCGCACCCGCCAAACCCCTCCCGCCGTCCGCACCAAGGAGTCGACGCATGACCGCACAGCGCCTGACCGGCGAGCGTCTCATCGATGGCATGACCCCGGCCGAGCAGGACCGTGCCCGACGTGTCGAGTCCGTCCTGCCGGCCCTGCGCGAGGCCGCCGCCCAGGCCGACGCCGCCGGGGAGTTCCCCCGCGGCCACGTGGCCCTGCTGCGCGAGAACGGGCTGCTCGGCCTGGTCGTCCCCGAGGAGTACGGCGGTCTCGGCGGCACCCTGCGCGACCTGGCGGCCGCCACGTACGCCATGGGCACCGCCTGCCCCTCCACCGCGCTCGCCTACTTCTTCCACAACACCAGTGCCTCCCGCGGGCTGCTCCCGCTGGAGGCCGTCCGCGCGGGTCTGTTCGACGACGCCGAGATCCCCGAGGTCACGGCGTTCGCCGAGCGCGTGCTGAAGGTGATGGCGGGCGGCTCCTGGCTGGGCAACTTCGCCAGCGAGTCCGTCAAGAGCTCCGAGGCCAACATCGCCATCGCCACCACCGCCCGGCGCACCGCGCACGGCTGGCGGCTCGACGGGGAGAAGTCCTTCGGCTGCGCGACCGGGGTCGCCGACCTCTACCTCGTGACCGCCCGCCTGGACGGCGTCGACGGCGGTGACGGACTCGCCCTGTTCCTCGTGGAGCGCGAGGCGCCCGGCGTCTCCTCCCGCACACCGTGGAACGGCATCGGCATGCGGGGCAGCGCCAACCACGGCATCCGGCTGGACGGCGTGACCGTGCCGGACGACGACGCGCTGACCCTGCCGGGCGCCTTCACCCGCATGCTCCGGATGAGCCGCGGCAGCTTCGTCGGCAACCAGCTCGCCATCGCCGCCGTGTACACCGGCGCCGCCCAGGCCGTCTACGACCACACCCTGGACCGGCTCACCACCCAGTCCTTCGCCGACACCGGGCGGCCCATCGCCAGCAGCCCCATGCACCAGGTCCTCATCGGCGACATGACCCAGCGCCTGGAGACCGCCTACCTGTGGCTGCGCCGCCAGCTGGAGCTGGAGACCTCCGAACCCCCGCTGCGGCCCAAACCCGACGTCTTCCGGCAGTGGCGGCTGGGCAAGGGGTCCGTCACCGAGGCGTGCTTCGACGTGGCGCTCGGGGCGCTCAAGGCCTGCGGCACCTCCGGCGCCACCCTCGACGGGATCATCGGGCGCACCCTGCGCGACCTGGCCATGGGACTGGTGATGACCTTCCCCGCCGAACGCGGGCGTCTCGAAGCGGCCAAGATGGTCTCCGACGACCGTGCCAACGCCCTGTTCGCCACCGTGGAGCGCGGCCGATGAACGGATCCCGGCCCGCCCCGCCCACCCCACACGCTCCCGTCCCGTTCACGCCCGCCCCGATGGCCGACCTGGTCGACGGCCGCGGCGCACCCTGCCCGTCGATCCCGGGCCCGCCCCGCGAGATCCCCGTCACCGGCGAGGAGCTGGACGCCCTGCGCGGCAGCACCGACGCCCGCCTGGAGGCCGCCCTCGACGCCGCCGACCGCGTCCACCGCCGCGGCGACTGGGCCGGCCGCCCCGACGCCGAACGCGCCGACCTGCTCGACGCGGCGGCCACCGCCGTCGACCGGCGCGCGCACGACATCACCCGCGCCGAGGCCTTCGGCAGCGGCGTGCCCGTCGCGCAGACCGGCCTCCTGGGCGTGATCCTCGGCGGCGCGTTCCGGCTCGCCGCCGCACGGCTGCGGGCCTCCGTGCTGCGCGCCGACGCCGTCCGGCCCGACGGCCGCCGCGTCACCGTCCGGCGCGAGGCGCTGGGGCCCGCCCTGTGCGTGGTGCCCTACAACGCCCCCGCCCCGATGGCCGCCCACAAGGCGGCCTCCGCCCTGGCCGCGGGCTGCCCCGTGCTGGTCAAGGCACCCGAACTCAACCCGTACGGCACTCAGATGCTCGTCGAGACCGCCGCGGCGGCGCTCGCCGAGGCGGGCGCGCCCCCGGCCGTGCTGCAACTCCTGCACGGCGACGGCGCGACCGGCGCCCGCCTGGTCGCCGACGACCGGGTGCGGGCGGTCTCCTTCACCGGCGGCACCCCGGCCGGCCGCGAGGTCGCCGCCGCCTGCGGCCACGCCCTCAAACCGGCCCAGCTCGAACTCGGCGGCAACAACGCCCTGGTGGTCATGGCGGACGCGGACACCGACACCGCCGCGCGGATCGCGGTGGACCTGCTCACCACCCTCAACGGCCAGTGGTGCCGCGCCCTGGGACGGCTCGTCGTGCCGGCCGGACGCACGGGCGAACTCCTCGAAGCCATCGGCGCCTCGCTGTCCGCACTGCGCGCCGGGGACCCCCTGGACCCCGCGACCGGCTACGGACCGCTCGCCCACTCCCGCCACCGCGGTGCCGCGCTGGCCGCGACACGGACGCTGACCGGACTCGGGGCGAAGGAGCACTCCTGCACCCCGCTGCCCGAACGCGGCAACTGGCTGGCCCCGACCCTGATCACCGGCGCGCCCGAGGAGCGGGCCCGCGCCGAGATCTTCGGCCCGGTCGCCACCGTGCACCCCTACGAGCACCTCGACGAGGCCGTGCACCTGGCCAACGCCACCGGATACGGCCTGGAGGCCTACGTGACGGGCACGGACGAGGAAGCCGCGCTGGCCGTCGCCGCCCGCATCCGGGCCGGTGAGGTCAAGGTCAACGGCTCCTCCGTGCTCAGCCTGCACCAGGACACCCCGCGCCCCGCGTGGGGGGCGTCCGGCCTGGTGGACGAGGGCACCGACGAGACCCTGCTGCACTTCACCGGCACCCGCGTCACGGGCGTCGAGAACGGATTCGCCCTGCACCTCCCGGCCCCGGCCGAGGGGAACACCCCGTGACCGCCCACGCCGGCCCCGCACCCGGGGAGCCCGTCCTGGTGGCCGGCGCCGGACCCGTCGGACTCACCGCCGCGCTGGTGCTGGCCCGCGCGGGCGTCGCCGTCACCGTCCTGGAGGCGGGGACCTCCCTCGCCGCGGAGTCCCGCGCGTCGACCTTCCACCCGCCGACCCTGGAGATGCTCGCCGAGCTCGGCGTCGTGGACGGCCTGCTCGCCCGCGGCCTGGTCGCCCGCACCTTCCAGTACCGCGACCGGCACTCCGGCCCGGTCGCCGAGCTCGACCTGGCGCTGCTGCGGGCGGACACCCCGTACCCGTACCGCGTGCAGTGCGAGCAGAGCAAGCTCACCCCGTTGCTGCTGCGGGCCCTGACCGCGCTGCCGCACACCCGCGTCACGTTCGGGGCGCGAGTGTGCGGGGTGCGCCAGGACGGGCACGGGGTCACCGCCGAACTCGCGGACGGCCGCACCGTGCGGGGCGGACACCTGCTGGCCGCCGACGGCGCCCACTCCGCCGTACGGCACGCTCTGGGCGTGGCCTTCGAGGGGATGACGTACCCCGAACGCTTCCTCGTCGCCTCCCTGGACGAGGACCTGACGGCCCACCTCCCCGGCCTCGCGCCCATCGCCTACGTCCTCGACCCCGACGAGTGGCTCGTCCTGCTGCGCACCCCCGACCACTGGCGGGTGCTGCTGCCCACCGCCGAGGGCGTCCCCGACGACGTCGAACTCGCCCGTCTGCCGGACCGGCTGGCCCGCCTGCGCACCGACGCCGGCGCCGGCGCGAGCGCCCCGTGGCGGGTCGCGCACGCGAGCCTGTACCGGGTGCACCAGCGCGTGGCGGCCGCCTTCCGGCACGGCCGGGTGCTGCTGTGCGGCGACGCCGCCCACGTCAACAACCCGCTCGGCGGGATGGGCATGAACAGCGGGATCCACGACGCCGTCCTGCTCGGCACCGCCCTGGCCGCGGTCGTCCGCGGCGAGCCGGGGGCCGAGGCCGCCCTGGACCGGGCCGCCGCCGACCGCCGCGCCTGCGCCCTCACCTACGTCGGGGCGCAGGCCCACCGCAACTGGGAGCGGCTGCGCGCCCGCGACCCGCGCCTGCGCGCCGAGGTGGTCGCCGACCTGCGTGCGACGGCCGCCGATCCCGTACGGGCGCGACGCGCCCTGCTGCGCAGCTCGATGATCGCCTCGCTGCGGCCCGTCTCCTGACCGGCCGACCGCGCCGACCCGAGGAGAGACCGTGGCCGACCCGCACCTGGACCCGGTACGGCATGACGACCAAGCGCTGATAGAGCGTCACAACCCGGCCCGCGTGACCGACCTCGTCGGCACGGTGCCGGTCGCCGGTCCGGACGAGGTCGGGCGCGCGGTGACGGCGGCGGGCGCGGCCGCACGGGCGTGGGCCGCCGAGCCCGTGGAGCGGCGCGCGTCCGCCCTGCGCCACGCCGCCCAGGTCCTGGAGGAGCAGGCGCCGGCCGCCGCCGTCCTGCTGGCCCGGGAGTCGGGCAAACCGCTCGCCGACTGCGAGGGCGAGATCGCCTTCTGTGCGGTGGTGCTGCGCTGGTACGCGGACGCCGCCGCGCCGCTGCTCGCCGACCGGCACACCGACGACGCGCAGGGGCGGCTCACCGTGCGCCGGCGCCCGTACGGTCCGGTGGCCGCGCTCACCCCGTGGAACGCGCCGGTGATCCTCACCGTCCTCAAACTGGCCCCCGCCCTGGTGGCCGGGAACGCGTTGCTGGTCAAGCCCTCCCCGCTCGCCCCGCTCGCCGTCGACACCCTGCTGCGGGCCGTGGCGTCCTGCTTCCCGCCCGGCCTGCTGCACACCCTGCACGGCCATGAGGAGACGGCCGCCGCCCTGGTCGGACACCGGGGCGTCTACAAGGTCGCCTTCACCGGCGGGGAGCGGGCCGCCCGCGCCGTCGGCGCCCTCGCCGCCGCCGCGCTGACCCCGACCACCATGGAGCTGGGCGGCAACGACCCGGCGGTCCTGCTGGACGACGCCGATCTGAGCGACGAGGCCATGGACCGGCTGGTGATGGCCGTGCTGGCCACCGCCGGGCAGGTCTGCATGGCGGTGAAACGCCTCTACGTGCCGCGCTCGGCCCACGACCGCTGCGTGGCCGCGCTCACCGCGGCCGCCGCCCGTGTCGTCCGCCTCGGCGATCCGCTGCGGCCCGGGGTGACCGTGGGGCCGGTGATCACGGCCGGGTCCGCCGGCCGGCTCGCCGCGCTCGCGGCGGACGCGGTGCGCCGGGGCGCCCGTGCGCTGCCGCTGGGCGAGGTGTGCCCGGACACCGACCTGGCGGCCGGTCACTTCGTCCGGCCGCTGCTGCTGACCGGGGTGGCCGACGACGCGCCCGTGGTCCGCGAGGAGCAGTTCGGACCGCTGCTGCCGGTGCTGGCCTACGACGGTGAGGACGAGGTGGTCGCCCGGGCGAACGCCGGTGAGCTGGGCCTGGGCGCGTCGGTGTGGAGCGCCGACGAGGACCGCGCCTTCGCGCTCGCCCGCCGGCTGGACGCCGGATTCTGCTTCGTCAACACCCACAACCGCACCGGCATGTCCCTGCGGGCGCCCTTCGGGGGCGTCAAGCGCAGCGGGCACGGCCGTGAGTACGGCCCGCAGGGGCTGGAGGAGTACGTGCAGCCGTGCGTCGTACACGCCCCGGCGGCCTTCCGCGGCGGGGGCGGCGGCATGGCGCCGGGCGCCTACCCGGTACCGGGCTGACCACGCCCGGCACCGGGTGGGCGGCGGTTCACGGCGCGCCGGCACCGGAAGGGAGCCGTTCACCGGACGGAGCGGTGCACGGCGCGCCGGTCACCGGATGGGCGACGGTTCACGGCGCGCCGGTCACCGGGAGGAGTCGTTCACGGCGCGCCGGTCACCGTCACGCCGGTGTCGGAGGCGTCGCCGGTGCGCCACACGTAGTCGGCCGCGGCGTCGTCCCCGAGCTGGGCCAGCAGGAAGCGGCCCGCCCAGCGGGCGGCGACCTCGATGCTCGCGGCCTGGGTGAGCGTCTGGGCGGACGTCTCGGCCTCGGCGGGGGAGGGGTTCTGGACATCGGTGATGCCGTAATGGTTGGCGCCGGCGACCCGCACGATCTGCTTCGGCGTGTTCAGCAGGTGCGCGTAGGTCTTCTCCGCGTCGGCGGGGGCGGCGATGCCGTCCACCGCGCCCTGCACCAGCTGCACCGGTATCCGGTTGTCGACGTCGGCGAAGATCAGGCCGAGCAGGCCGTTGTTGGTGCCGTAGAAGGACGCGGCCTTGACCTGGCCGGGCAGGCTGAAGCTCAGCGCGGGACAGAAGACCAGGCTGCACGCGTCCTCGGCGGCCGACAGTCCGGCGGCACCGCCGAAGGAGTGTCCGAGCAGCGCCAGTGTGCCGCTGTCGATGCGTTTGTACAGCGGGGACGTGGCGTCGTACTTCTCGTCCTTCATCCAGGCGACCGTGTCGGTGACCTGGTCCACGGCGGCGTAGCGCTCGTACTCGAAGAGCATCAGCCGGTAGTGGTCGGGCACCACGACCACGAAGCCCTGCGCCGCGATCGCCGACGCGTAGCCGGCGTAGTGGGAGCGGCCGACCTTCGCGCCCTGGAGGAGCAGCGCGACGGGCAGGCCGGTGGCGGTGCCGGTCGGGTGGTACACGTCGGCGTCGTCGCCGTCGACGACGGTCCGGTAGGACGCGACGGCGGACGCCGCCGACGCGGGCGCGGGGGCGGCGAACAGCGCCGCCAGCAGGGCCAGCAGGGGGATCAGCAGGTGCCCTCGGTGGTTTCTCACGGGCTCTCCGAACGAAGAGGGGGAGGGATGGGCGTTCCTTGATGGGAAACAGAGTTCCACTCAGGGGGACGCTCTGCCAGGGGTCGGAGCCGGATGCCGCGAAACATTTGGGTTACCGCACGTCACAATCGGCGCACCGGGGTCACCGCCGAGTGCGCCGCGGGTGCAGGCTCTTGACAGCGGCGGGGGGTCTTCGCTGTCATCTGCTTCACGTCAGTGCGGAACACTGTTTCCATCAAGGAAACGGCCGTCCTGGATCGGAGGCCTTCGTGCGCCTGCTCCCCCGCCTGAGAACGCTTGCTCCGACCGCCGTCGCGGCGGCCCTGCTGGCCGTGGCCGCCCCGTCGCCCGCCCACGCGGCCGGATCCGTCACCGCGGTGTCGACCACCGTCGACGTCTCCTGCGCCGCGTTCACGTACCACCCGGACGCCGACTGGTACTTCCCGTCCGGCACGCCCAAGGGGCTGGTCTGGCTCCAGCACGGCTTCGCCCGCTCCGGGGCCCACCTCGGCGATCTCGCCGAGCACTACGCCGCCGCCGGCTACCTGGTGTTCGTCCCCACCCTGCCCAGCGCCGATCTCTTCGGGTGCACGCTGCAGAACCTCGGCAACAACAAGCCGTTCCTGAACAACGTGGCCGGCTGGTTCGCCGACTCGACCAGTTCCACCGGGCGGTTGGCGAGCAGCCACGCGCGCGCCGCCGCGCTCGCCGGCCGCGGCGGATCCACGCTGCCCTCGTCCCTGCTGTTCTCCGGCCACTCCGCGGGCGGCGAGGCCGTCGCCTACGTGGCCCAGCGGCTCCGCAGCACCGCGCCCGCCGCCTTCGCCCGGCTCAAGGGGCTCGTACTGCTCGACCCGGTCGCCTCGGCGATCGGTGACAACACCACGGCCTCGCTGACCGCCCTCGCGGCCACCCCGCTGCCGGTGCGCACCATCTCCTCACCGCCCTACCTCTGCAACAGCGACGCCAGCGGCACCACCGCGCTGCGCGACGCCTACGCGGACTCGCCCTTCGTCGGCGTCGAACTGACCACCGGCTCCCATGTGGACGCCGAGGGCGCCACCACCGACGCCGTCGGCTCGCTGCCCTGCGGCACCCCGCGGCCCCAGAACGTCACGGCGTTGCAGACGCTGGCCGTCGGCTGGGCCGCGGACGCCTTCTCCGGCGCGACGACCGCGACCTACTACCCGGGCGGGGCGTACTACCGGTCGCTGCTGGCGGCGGGCACCGTCACCACCCTCGCCGGCTCCGGGGACTGACGACGGCGGGGTGCCGCGACCCGTGCGCGGCACCCCGCCCGCTCCCCGCTCCCCGTTCTCCGCTCCCCGGTGACCGGGTCAGCCGTCGCCCTCGTCGAGATGGTCGACCACGGCCCGGTCCGCCAGACGGGGCCGCAGCCAGGAGGCGAGCGCGAGATGGAGCGGGTGCCGCTGGTAGGCGCCGAGCGCGGCCGCGTCGTCGTGCCGCGTGATCATGCACAGGTGGTACGACACGGGCGATCCGACGACGTCCAGACCGAGGTCGACGGACCGGATCTCCGGTACCTGAGGGGCGAGTTCGGCCAGCCGCCGCCGGGCCTCCGGGGCGTCGGACGGATCGGTGAACCGCATCAGGACGACATGGGTGAGCACGGTTGATCCTCCGGTATCGGATCGTGACGTCCCCTCTGTCGCGGGGGTGGCCGCGAGTGTATGTTGAGGAAACGCTGTTCCGCTAGGGGAACCACAGGAGGATCCATGGCCCTCGTCGCCGGCTCCGTTCGGGTGGCTGCGGCCCAGTTCGCCGTGGGGGAGGACCGCGCCGCCAACCTCGCCGCCGTCCTGCGCGCCATCGACACCGCCGCCGGCTGGGGCGCCGACCTCGTCGTCCTGCCCGAGTTCTGCAACCACCTCTCCTGGTACCGCGACCGCGCCCACGCGCTGGACGCCGCCTGCCGGCCCGGAGACCCGTTCCTGACCTCGGTCGCGGACGCGGCGGCCGGCCACCGCGTGCACGTGAAGGCGCACGTCACCCTGGCGACCCCGGCCACCGGGCCGAACGGCCGCCCCGACGGCATGCGCATCACCGCGGCGAGCCTGCTGTTCGGGCCGGACGGCGCCCTGCTCGGCCGCGCCGACAAACAGACCCTGATGGGCAGCGAGAACGACCACCTCGACCCCGCGGACGAGACCGGCCCCGTCCTCGACACGCCCCTCGGCCGGCTCGGCCTCTACTCCTGCATGGAGGGCGTCATCAACGAGGTGTGCCGGGGCCTGGCGCTGCGCGGAGCCCAGATCCTGCTCAACAGCCTCAACTCCTTCGCCCTCGACGAGGCCTCGCTGCACATCCCGGTCCGGGCCGCCGAGAACAAGGTGTGGGTGGTGGCCGCCAACAAGGTCGGCCCGCTGATCCCCGACGCCCACCTCGCCGCCGTCGCCTCCGGACTCGGCGTCCCGCCCGAGGCGCTGCACGGGGCGGGCGGCAGCCAGATCGTCCGCCCCGACGGCAGCGTGGCCGCCGAGGCCCCCCGTACCGGCGAGGCGGTGGTGGTCGCCGACATCGAACCGGCCGCCGCCGACGACAAACGCCGTCCCGACGGCACCGACGTCTTCGCCGCCCGACGGCCCTGGCTCTACACGCCGATCGCCAGCGCGCCGCGCCCCGCGCCACCGTTCCCCGGCACCCGCGCCGACGCCGTGACCGCGGCGGTGCTGCGCCCGGGCGGCGACGGACCGGGCGCGCTCCGCGACGCCGTCGCCCTCACCTCCCGCGCGGCCGCGGCCGGAGCGCTGCTGCTGGTCCTGCCCGAGCTCTTCCTCTGCCCCGGCGGAGCCGCGCCCGTCGGCGGCGCTCCCGACCCCGCCCTCGCGGCCACCGCCCTGCGACAGCTGGCCGACGCGCTCGCCGGCACCGACGCCCTGCTCGCCTGCACCCTGCCCGAGGCCGGAGTCCACACCGGTCTCCTGCTCGGCGCCGGCGGCCCGGTCCTGCGCGTGCCCCAACTCCACTCCAGCGCACGGCACTCCGGCTGGGCCGCCGACCGGCCCGCCCCGCCCGCCACCCATGACGCCCCCTGGGGCCGCGTCGCCCTGGTGGTGGGGGACGACGCCGTCCACCCGGAGACGTTCCGGCTCGCCGCGCTCTCCGGCGCCGACACCGTCGCCGTCTGCTACAGCGGCGCCGAACCCTGGGAACGCACCCTCGGCCTGCCCGAACGCGCCGCGGAGAACCGGATGAACGTGGTGGCCGCCGGCCACGGCGAGGGCGCCGTCCACGCCCTGCCCGCGGACTTCGGCCTCTGGCAGAGCCGCGAGGGCGGCTTCACCGGCCGGATCAGCCACCCCGCGACCACCCTCGCCGACGGCCCCCTCACCCTGGCCGCCGTCTTCCCCGAACAGGCCACCCGCCGCCTGGTCTCGCGCCGCACCGACCTCGTGGACGGCCGGCCCTGGCGCCTGTCCGGCGCCCTGACCGCCCCCGAACCCACGGCCCGCACACCCTGATCACGCCCGCACCCCGCACGCCCGGATCGCCCCCCGACCACCGCCGTCCCCGACCACCGCTGTCCCCGACCACCACCACACCCGGACCACACCACACCCGGACCACACCACACCCCAGGCGCCCGCACGCCCTGATCGAACCCCCTCCCGCCCACAGTCGCCCCCGAGGAGCGTGATGGCCGAGACCCTCAAGGCCGTGCAGGACATGACGGACGCGGCACCCGTCACCGACGTCACCGAGACCTTCCACCAGTGGCAGGAACTGCTGGCGGAACTGAAGCAGAAGATCGACGCCCGCTTCCGGCTGACCCGCGACCCCTCCACGCTCGCCCTGGACGACTACGGCAACCCGCCCGACAGCCCCGGCGGCTCCCTGGCCGCCTACAGCGGGCCCGAGGTCGACTGGATGGTGCACTCCTGGCTGGGCAACCCCACCCGGGGGTTCGCCAACCTCCACCTGACCGTGTGGCTCGGACCGCAGGTCCGCGTCCCCCACCTCGCCGTCGCCCTGCTGTGCTGGCCCGGCGGCTGGTTCTACCTCGACTCCGTCCCCCGCGCCCACCTGCTCGCCGACGGCCCCTACTACGACCGCTACTACGCGCCGCTGGACGCGGAGTGGCTGGAGGTCCGCGAGCGCCATCCGCGGCTGGAGTGGTTCACCAGCCGGGCCGGGTTCATCCGCGCCAGTCTCTCCCCGACCGCCCACTGCTACAGCCTGCCGCGCGACGAGGAGCACATCGGCCTGGTGCGCCGCCTCACCCACGCCCACGTGGACCGCTGGCTGGGCTGGGTCGACGCCGCCGAGACCGTCCCCGAGGACGAGCGGCCCGCCCTCGCCGCCGCCGACCTGGCCACCCGACGCAACATCGCCGAACGCGACCCGGCCAACGTGATGGGCGTGCGCTACTTCGGGCAGGAGACCACCGACCGGCTGGTGCGGGGCCTGTGGGGCGGCGACCGCACACTGCCGAGGCCGAGATGACCGGCACCGCACACCCGGATCATCCGAACCATCCGGACCATCCGGCCCACCCGGACGGGGACACCGCCGCACCCGTGCGCGCCCTGTGGTGGGCATGCCGCGTGCCGGGCCTGAAAGAGCCCTTCGACACCGCCCACCTGCGCGTCTTCCACCCGGCCCGGCCCACCGGCTCCGACACCGAACGACTGACCGGGGAGATCCCCGCCGACCCGGCCGGTGCCCCCTACCCGGTGGTCGTGCTGCTGCCCGGCATCAACGTCGGCCAGGACGCCTACCGGTGGCTCGCCGTCGCCCTGGCACGGGCCGGCCTGGTCGCGGTCACCGCCGACCTGGTGGGGGAGCTCTTCGCGGGCAGCCACGGACTCACCCCCGCCGTCGACCTGGAGGCCGCCTCGCCCGCCGGCTGGGGCACACGACCGACCAGCCCGCTCATCGGCGCCCTGCTGGGCGCCCTGCGCGACCTCGGCCGGCGGCCCCCGCTCGACGGCCTGCTCGACCTCGACCGGGTGGCCCTCGGCGGCCACTCGGCGGGCGGCACCGTCGCCCTCCAGTCCGCCGCCCTCACCCCGGGCGTCCGCGCGGTGTTCGCCTACGCCGCCCACACCCTGGTCGCCGGCCTGCTGGGCTGGCCCGAGGGAACCGTCCTGCCCGTCGGCCCCGGCCCGTCCGTCCTGCTGCTGTCCGGCGAGCACGACGGTGTCATCGCGGCCAGCAGCGACCGCTACACCCCCGCCCGCGGCCCCTGGGACCCGGTGCTGCGCACCTTCGAGGAGGCCGTACCGGACGCGGGCGGCACCAGCGCCTGGGCCCGGCTCGCCGGCGCCGGCCACTTCACCGCCTGCGACCCGTACGACCCCACCGCCTCCCGCGGCTTCCTGGAGCCCGCCGCCGGTGACCGGACCGCCCCCCGCGCCCTCCTCGGGCGCCTGGTCACCGACTTCTGCCGGTCCCGGCTGCGCGCCGACGCGTCCGCCGGCCGACGCCTGGACGACCTGCTCGGCGCCCCGCACCCCGGACTGCTGGACGTGCGCCGCCGCTGAGACCCACCCCCGAACGACCCGAGGAGCGCCTCCCCGCCATGCTCAAGAACTTCTGGTACGCGGTCGAGTTCGCCGACCGCGTCGGGCGCGAGCCCGTCAAGGTGGTCTGTCTGGGGCAGAGCCTGGTGCTGTACCGCACCCAGGACGGCACCCCCGTCGCCCTGTCCGACCTGTGCGCCCACCGCGGCGCCGCCCTCTCGATGGGCAGCCTCTCCGGCGACTGCGTCGTCTGCCCCTACCACGGCTGGCGCTTCGACCCCGAGGGCGCCTGCACCACCATCCCCGCCAACCTCCCCGGACGCGGCATCCCGAAGAAGGCCCGCGTCGACTCCTACCCGGTGCGCGAACGCTACGGCTTCGTCTGGGTCTTCCTCGGCGACCTGCCCGAGCAGGAGCGCCCGCCGATCCCCGTCTGGCCCGAGTTCGACGAGCTGGTCGCCGACGGCGGCCGGTTCCGCACGGTCACCGGCGAGTACCTGTGGCACTCCAACTACGAGCGCATCCTGGAGAACGGCTGCGACATCGCCCACACCCCCTTCGTGCACGCGGGCGCCTTCGGCAACCCCGACCGCCCCGAGGTCGAGGAGTACACCCTCGACCAGCCCGACGAGTGGTCGGCGTTCGCCACCGTCGCCCTGCACCCGCCGGCCGCCAGGGGCCTGTGGGCCCGGCTCTACGCCGACCGCGTCTCCCAGGGCAAGGAGCGGCCCCCCGTGGTCACCACGGCGGGCTGGATGCTCCCCAACTTGATCAAGCTGCATGTGCGGCTGCCCTTCGGCAACATGATCATCTACGACACGAACATCCCCCTCGACGAGACCACCACCCTGGTCAAATGGGTCGCCCTGCGCGACTTCTTCACCGGCTCCTGGGCCGACGCCAACGCCCGCAAGCGCGTGCACCGCATCTTCGGCCAGGACGCCCCCGTGGTCGACGGGACCCGCCCCGAACTCCTCCCCGCCGACCTGGGCGCCGAACTCCACCTGCGCTCCGACCTGATCTCCGTGGCCTACCGGCGCAAACGGCAGGAACTCGCCGCCAAGGGCTGGACGGTGGGCCCCGCCGACCGCATCACCGGCGACGTGCCCGAACGCACCTCGACCGTGATCCCCTCACCGGGCCGCCGTGCCCTGCCCGAGTTCGCGCGCGCCTGGGAGCAGAAGGCGCACGGCTTCCACCCGACCGTCGAGGGCGCCGAACACAGCGCCGGGCAACCGGAGAGCGAGTGACCGACATGACCGACACCCCCGCCCCGCCCAGCCCTTCCGCCGCCCTGTCCGACGCCGTACTGGACCGCCTGCTCGCCGCCACCGGCGTGCACGAGGTCCCCACCTCCTGGGCCGAGTTGACCGGCGCCGCCTTCCCCGGCCCGGTCGGCTCCGTACGCTGCTTCCACGGCGACGGACCCGTCGCCTCCGTCGTCCGGATCTCCCTGGTCGTACCCCCCGTCGGCCTCGACAGCCACATGGTGTTCGCCTTCGGCGCCGCCGACGGCCCGCTGCCGCACTTCACCCTGGACGCCGTCCGCACCGGCGACGCCTACGCCTTCCACCTCGACCTGGTGCAGCGCACCGACCTCGCCCCGCACCCCGCCTACACCGACCGGGTCTACGGGCCGCTCACCGAGCACCACGCCCGCGCCCAGGCGCTGCCCGGGCTCAGCCCCGCGCACATCAGCCCGCGCCAGCGCTCCCTGATGTCGCCGTGGATGCTCGTCCACCGGGCCGACGAGGCCGCGCTCACCGCGATCGGCCCCGTTGCCACGGCCTACCTCGACCACTGGCTGGCCCTCGCCGCCGACTTCCCCGCCGAGGCGGCCGAGGAGGTCAAGGCCACCGACCTCGCCGACCGCGACCGCCGGGTGCGCGCCCTGCTGTTCAGCCGCGAGATCGACCCCGTGTGGGACCGGGTGGACCGGCTCCTCGGCGCGCGGACCACCGACGCGCTGCGCGCCCTGCTCATCACCGGCCGCCCCGTCCCCCCGGAGGACGCCGCATGAGCGACACCCCCGCACCCGCCCCCGCCGAGGGCCCCAGCGACTGGCAGCGGCGCATCACCGGCGAGTGGCACGGCCGCCCCTCCCTGTTCGACGCCGCCGGCACCTGGCAGGGCTTCGAGGACATCCGCCGGTCCTCCGAGTACGCCGACGGCGCCACCGTCTACCGCATGGACGGCGGACTGGAGGGCGGCGGCCCGCTGGCCGGCCGGTTCCGGCTGGCCGCCCCGTTCGCCTTCGGCGTCACCGACGGCGACGACAGCCGCCTCTACCGCGGCCCCGACTTCCACGGCAGCGGCCAGCCCTACGGCTCCTTCGTGGACGCCCGCTACTACGGCCCCGGCTGGCAGGTCGGCCTCAACACCTGGAACCATGTCCTGCCCGACGGCGACACCCAGGTCTACTCCTCGATGCTCTACCAGGGCTGGACCGTGGTCGGCTGCTTCAACGGCGTCTACCGGCGCACCACCGACCACGACACCGACCCCGCCACCCGGGAGGAGATCGCCGCCCACCTGGCCGCGGAGACCCGCTGCGGGCCCGTCCCGTGGATCCTGCCCACCAAGGAGGCGGGCGCCTTCACGGGAGAGTGCGAGGCGTGGGGCGCCGACCAGAAGCCGCTCGGCACGGTCCGCGTCGAGGACCGCCTCACCCCGCTGGACCTGCTGCGCACCGAGCACCGCGTCCGGTGGAGCGGCGGCGGCCTGGACCGGGACACCACCGTGGTGCGCCGCCGCGACGGCACCCGCGAGTTCTGGGAGGGCCCCGGCGCCTGGGGCAGCGCGCAGGCGTTCGGCCGCGCGAACTACCCGGTGTGGCACTTCGCCGGCGACGACGTCCGGGTCGTGGGGCGCGAGTTCGCCATCGACGCGACACCCGGGATGGGCGCGGGCGGCCGCCTCGCCGTCACCTACGAGCTGTTCGCCGGACAGATCCTGTCCGCCGTCCTCCACGGCGTCCTCGACTGGACCGCGGCATGACCGCCCCGGGCCCCGCCGGCCCCGTCCGGGCCGCTCAGGGTGGCCCCGGCCCCGTCGTGGTCGTCACCGGAGGCACCCGTGGCATCGGACACGGCCTGGCCCGCGCCTTCCTCGACCGCGGCTGCCGGGTCGCCCTGTGCGGCCGTGCCCCGGAGACGGTCGAGGCGGCGCTGGCCGCGCTCGACGCGCCCCCCGGCCGGCTGCTCGGCCTCCCGGCCGACGTCACCGACCGCGACCGGCTCGCCGCACTCTGGGACGCGGCACTCGACGCCTTCGGCACCGTCGACGTGTGGATCAACAACGCCGGCGCGGCGACCGCCCGCCGCCCCCTGTGGGAGCTGTCCGCCGCCGAGACCCGCGCGGTCACCGAGGCCAACCTGCTGGGCGTCGCGCACGGCTCGGCCGTCGCCACGGCCGGCTTCCTCGCCCTGGGACGCGGCAGCGTCTGGAACATGGAGGGCTTCGGCTCCGACGGCCGCCTGCTGCCCGGTCTCGGCGCCTACGGCGCCACCAAACGCGCCGTCGCCTACCTGACGCAGGCGCTCGCGACCGACCTCCGCCACCGGGCCCGGCGGCGACCGCACGACGTCCGCGCCATGGCGCTGTCGCCCGGCATGGTGGTCACCGACGTCCTCACCCACGGCTACACGCCCGAGGAGTACGCGCGCGTCCGCAAGGTCCTCGACATCCTCGCGGACCGGGTCGAGACCGTGACGCCCTGGCTCGCCGACCAGGTCCTGTCGGGCCGCACCCGCAACGGCGGCCGCGTCGCCTGGCTCACCCGCCGCAAGGCCGCCGCCCGCTTCGCCACGGCCGCCTTCCGGCACCGCCACGTCATGCCCGACCCGCCCCCCGCGGACGGCCCCGGCGCAGGCACCGGCGACCCGGCCCGCCCCCGCCGCGCCGAGGAGACGGACCGATGAGCCACCCCGCCGACTACCCGCTCTCCCTCGCCGTCGAGGACTTCGTGCCCGTCGCCCTGACCGCGACCGCCGCGGTCCGCCTGATCCGCCCGGCCGCGGCCACCGGACGGCGCGGCCGCCTGACGGCCGCCGGCGGCGCGCTGCTCATCGCGGCGGGCGGCCTGTCCAAGGCGGTGTGGAAGCTGGTCGTGGCCCTCGACGGCCCCGACCTCCAACCCCTCAACAAGGCCCTGTTCCCCCTGCTGTCGGCGGGCTTCCTGCTGCTGGCCCTCGCCCTGCTGCGGCTGCCGCCGCCCGCCTCGCAGCCCCCCGCACCCGCCCCCGCGGCGATCCGCCGGCTGGAGTGGACGTTCGCCGTGCTCTGGCCGGCCACCGCCGCCGTCTGCCTGGCCCTGCGCTCCACGGCCCCCGCCCTCGTGCTGACCGTCGCCGCCGTCACCGTCTGCGCCGTACGGCTGATCCTCCTGGCCCGCGGGGCCGGTGACATCTGGGCCGCCGGGGCGGCCGGCATCTGGCTCCTGGGCATGTACGTCCTCGGACCGCTCGCCGCCCGGCCCGACCAGAGTGTCGCCCTCCAGTGGGTGGAGCAGTCCTGCAACACCCTCACCCAGGCCGCCGTGGTGGTCGCCGCCTGGCGGCTCGCCGCCGCCCTGCCCGGCCCGGCCGCCGCACCCGCCGCCACCGCTTCTCCGCCCCCGCCCGGCCCGCCCGGGCCGGCCGCCCCCGCCGACGACGACCGGACGGTGACCCCATGACCGACGCCCTGGGCTGGCGCCGCAAGTTCGGCGTGATCGCGCCGAGCACCAACACCATCGTGGAACCCGACTTCTACGGCATGACCGTCCCGGGCGTGACCGCCCACTTCTCCCGCATCCACATCCGCGACCAGAACATGGCGGGCGACGCGGGGATGAACCGGCTGCTGGAGCAGATCCGCGACGAGATCGGCGCCGCCTGCGAACGCGTCCTCACCTGCGAACCCGACTACATGGTGATGGGCATGTCCGCCGAGACCTTCTGGGGCGGCATCGAGGGCAACCGCGCTTTCGTGCGGCAGATCCACGACCTCACCGGTCTTGAGGTCGCCACCGGAGCCGAGGCATGCGAGCGCGCCCTGCACCTCTTCGGGGCCCGGCGCATCGGCATCGTGACGCCGTACCAGCCCGTCGGCGACGCCAACGTACGGCGCTTCTTCACCGAGATCGGCTTCGAGGTGGCCGGCATCACCGGCCTGCGCTGCCCCACCGCCGTGTCCATCGCGCACGTCACCGAGGCCGAACTGGACCGGGCGCTCACCGGCCTCGCGGCCCTGCCCGACGTCGACGCCCTCGTGCAGTGCGGCACCAACCTGTCGATGGTCCGCCTCGCCGACCGCGCCGAACACCGGCTCGGCCTGCCCGTCATCGCCATCAACGCGGCCACCTGGTGGATGGCACTGCGGGACAACGGCATCGACGACAAGGTCGAGGGGGCGGGCACCCTGCTGCGCGAACACTGACCCCGCCCTGGCCGCGCGCGACGCGGCTCACCACTTGATGGCGTTCACCGCACTGTTGTGGGCGTCCGCGGACCGGACGGTGAACTGGACGCCGGTGACGCGGTCGTAGAAGGTCTGGCCGGGCTGCCAGGTGGCCATGTCCAGTGTGCCGCAGCCTGCCGGCGGCACCGCGGCGTTCGGGTTGGGCACCACCCGGATCGGTCCCTGGCCGTTCGCCAGTGAGGTGTCGACCCTGTAGATGACCACGCCGGAGGAGCAGGCGGCGGAGTCGTTGTAGGCATGCCTGCGCGCCTCGGCGACATAGGCGGTGGTGGGGCTGGTCCGGACCACCAGCAACTTGGTGCCGCCGGTGTACTCCACACCGTTCAAGGTGGCGGTGTTCTGGGTTCTGGGCTGCCACACGCACACGACCTGGTCGTCCCCGGTCCAGCCGAACTTCCATGAGGTCCAGCCGAAGTACTGCGGTCCCCGGCCGGCCAGGTGGCCCATGAGGTCCCAGCCGCCGGTGAACCGGTAGGCATCGCCGCTGAAGGCGTACAGATCGGGCGCTCCGAAGGCGTGCGCGGTCTCGTGGGCGGCCACCTTGTGACCCCAGTGCCACATGTCCGTGCCGAACGTCACCGCCCAGCGGATCGTCGTGCCGTTGACGACGATCGGAGCGGTGGGGGTCCAGAACCATGCGGTGGAACGGGAGACCTGGGAGTGGGCGGTCGAGACGATGTAGAACATGTCGTACCCGGACAGGTCGGCACCGGCGTCGGCCGCGGCCCGCAGCGCGTCGGTCACGTACCGGGAGTGCTGCTGGTAGGTGGGGACGGGGAATCCGTAGGCGCTGGAGGCGGACGGCATCCGCACCCACCGGTTCAACGCCGTTCGCATGCTCAGCCAGGTCTTACCGTACGAGGCGTCCCACACCCAGTCGGCGGCCGGGGACAGGAGGTTGTAGTAGTCCGCGACATCGCCCGCGCCGGCCGTGTCGGGGAAGTCCACGTACACCACGCCGATGTTCTTGGTGCCCAGGGGATTCAGATACCGGGTGTAGTCGGTGTTCTGGCCCTCGTCGAGCGTGGTCCCCTGTCCCCGCAGCGCACACGGCGAGGTGCTCCCGTTGACACCATGGGCGCGCTCGGCGGGAACGGCGGCCAGAACGAGCAGAGTCATGAGGACGCTGAGGACGGACAAGGGGAGCGGGCGCCGCATGCGGCGGACCGAGAAGCACATGGCGTACCTGTTCTGAAGTGGGGGATGCCGGGCGCGGGCCGGCCGCGATCTCCGGCAGGTGGTACGGCGGTTGAGCTCCAGCCTGCCCAAGGTGACCGCGCCGCGCCCTGACGAGAGACGAAGCTCGCCCGTACGGAGGGCCGGTAGCGAGTATGTGCGACTATGTCGCGATTGTGCCCCCACCGCAGTCGCGCCCGGAGCCGGGTCCGGGGCGCCGGCCGGGGCCACGGAGCGGCGGGGCTCCGGCCAGACGTAGCCGAAGCCTGACGTGGAGCGTGGGCCGCAGCCCGGTGCTGATGGGACATCACCACTGCCGTGCCCACCGTGACGAAGGCGGTCAGGCAGCCGACGGCGCCCTCGCGCCTGCGGACCGCGTCGACACTCCCACCTCGGACGGGAAACGCGTCGCGCGGCCCCCACCCTCCATGTCACGGGAGAAACTCTTGGTCGCCCGGGCGGCTTCGTCATTGCCGGTGGAATGTCGGTGGGGCGGGCTGGCAGGGTTGGGGTCGTGCGAGAGACCAAGGATCAGACGGCCCAGGTGACGGTCGGGGAGCTTGTCCGGCAACGCTGGGGGACCGTCCTCGACGAGACGGACGTCCTGGCCCGCTTCCGGGAACCGGGCTGGTCCTACCAGGAACAGGTGCTCCGCCCGTGCCCCGCCTGCGAGACACCGCTGCACTCGCTGCGCCGCCCGTACGAGTCGGCGGGGCGTCAGTACCGCTATGTCGCCGTGGTCTGTCCGGCCTGCCCGCACGCGTACACCCTCGCCGACCTGGGCGTGAAGACGTACGACAAGCTGACAGCCCTACCCGGGGCCCGCACCGCCGCGAGCCCTCCGGCGACGCCCCCGCCACCGAGGCGCGCCCCCTCCACCCCGGCCGTACCCCCGGGGCCGGCGGCGGGCCTTCTCCTGGGCCCCTGCCCGTCCGGCCCCGGTGTGACCGTGACCGCGACCGGACCCGTCCCGCCCGGCACACCCCCCACCGGTCGGCCCGCGCCCGTCTGGCCGCCGGATCTCCCCCTGCCCGCGGAGACCGAGAAGCGTGCCCTGTTGTGGTGCAAGGTGACCGACCCCGGATGGCGGCCGTCCGAGCAAGCCCTGGCCGCGGCCGAGGACATCCGCGTCATCACCCCCGTGGAACCGGACTTCGACGCGCTGCGCGCCTTCCTCACCGACCACGGTGGCCAGGTCCGCCGCGCCGGGCACTGGGTGGAGGCCGAGCAGATCAGCACGGTCGGCGACCTGGGCAGTCCCACCGACCTGACCGTCCGCCCCCTCGCGGGCGAGGGCGCGCCGGCGGCGGGCCCGGCCGCCCATGCCGCCCGGGACGCCTTCGCCGCGCAGTGGGACGCCCTGGCCGACCTGCCGTCGAACGAGGCGGCCCCCTACGTGCCCGTTGCCGACCTGGTCCCCGCGGACTGGCCGCGACTGCTGCCGCACCCCACCTTCAACCCCGTCCAGGCCGCCGCCGTCCCCGCCCTGCTGGAGGACGACCGGCACACCGTCGTCGTCGCTCCCACCGGCGCCGGCAAGACCGCCATCGGCATGGTCGCGGCCCTCCGAACCCATGCCCGCGGCCGCAAAGCGGCCTGGCTGGTACCCCAGCGCTCCCTGACCGACGAACTCGACCGCGATCTGGAGACCTGGCGCCGCGCCGGCCGCACCGTCGTCCGCCTGACCGGCGAGTACGCCGTCGACGCCGAACTCATCCGCACCGCGGACCTGTGGGTGGCGACCACCGAGAAGTTCGAGGCGATCAGCCGCACCGGCTCCCTGCGGGCCGCGCTGGCCGGGGTGGGCTGCCTGATCGTCGACGAGATCCACCTGCTGGGCGACCCCACGCGCGGCCCCGTCCTCGAAGCACTCCTCGCCCGGGTCCGGGAGGACAGCACCCAGGTCCGGATCGTCGGTCTGTCCGCCACGGTCGCCAACGCCGATCAGGTCGCCGACTGGCTCGGCGCCCGCCTCGTCCGCTCGCCCTGGCGCCCCACCCGCCTGACCTGGCAACTGCCCGTACTGCCCGACGCGGCCGACGACCCGGACTGGAACACCCGCGCCCGGACCCGCACCGCGCACGCCGTACGTCTCGCGCGGGCCTTCGCCGAGACCGACGGCAGCGTGCTGGTCTTCTGCGGCAGCAAACGCGGTGTGCGTGCCACCGCCCTCGCCCTGGCCGCCGACCGCGGCGTGCCGACCAAGGGCGCCGACGCCGACGACAGCGAACTCGTCGAGCGCCTGTGCACCCGCGCCGGCGTACGCCTCCACTACCGCGACTGGCCCTACAAACGCGAGGCCGAACAAGCCTTCCGCGCCCGTGAGGCCGACATCCTGGTCGCCACCTCCACCGTCGCGGCCGGTGTCAACCTCCCCGCCCGGGCCGTCGTCGTCCGCGACACCCAGGTCGGCATGGACCGCATCGAGGTCTCCATGGTCCAGCAGATGTTCGGCCGGGCCGGCCGTGTCGGGGCTGGTGAACGCGAGGGCTTCGCCTACCTGCTGACCGGGCCCGCCCAACGAGCCGAATGGCAGGCCCGCCTCGCCGCCGGATACACCGTCACCTCACGCATCCGGGACCACCTGCCCGACCACGTCCTCGCCGAGGCCGTCCAGGGGCGGCTGGCCGACCTGGACCAGGCCGAGACGTGGTGGACCAAGACCTTCGCCCACCACCAGGGACACCACCACCTCGACCCCCTCCACGACGCCCTCGACTTCCTCCACGACGCCGGATACCTCCGCCGCACCCCCGACGCCGGCGGCGACGACCGGCTGACCATCACCGAGGCCGGCAAACTCACCAGCCGCTTCATGGTCGAAGCCGACACCGCCACCACCCTCACCGACGCCTTGCGGACGCTCCCCGCCCCCGGCGACCCCGATGGCGCCGAGAACACCCTCATCACCCTGCTCAGCACCCGCCTGCCCGTCCTCGAACAGGCCCCGTTCACCGAACGCGCCAAAGCCGCCCTCCGCCAGGTCCTGCGCACCGATGGACACACCGACGGACACACCGACGCGCCCGACGCCCCGCTCACCCCGGAGGACGAGGAGGACAAGCCCGCGGCCGGCGATCTCGCCCGTGCCGTCCTGCTCCTGGTGGCCAACAGCCCCAAAGCCTTCCGCACCCGCGGCAGCTACGTCCTGGGCATCCCCGTCGACTCCATGGCCCAGATCCTCGACGAAGCCCGCCGCTACCTCGCCTGGCTCGCCGCCCAGGGCCACCTCGGCACCGTCCACCCCTGGGTGGCCGTCGTCGCCGCCGACCTCGCCCAGCGCATCCGCTGGCGCACCCTGGGCCCCCGCCGCGGATCCGGCCGCCTGCTGTGGATGTGCGAACGCATGGCCACCCCGGCCCACGCCCGGCACCTCGTCCCCACCATGTGGCGCGCCGCCCGGCACCGCGGCATCGACGCCCCCGACTGGCCCGGCAGCACACCCCCCGGCACGTGCCGTCTTTCTCCCGACGACTACCGCGCGCTGCTAGCCACCCGCACCACCGGCATCGAACTCGACGATCGCCCCGACGGCATCCGCGTCCGCGCGCCCCGCGGCACCACGGTCCACCTGTGGACCGACACGGCGGTGGTCCGCCTCACCGGCGACGGCACTGTCGCCGACCTTCCGTACCCCCTTCCCGGCTCCGGCCCGCACACCCGCGGACACCACCGCGGGGGAGCGGTGTTCACCCGGGGCGACCACCTCGGTATCGGCTGGCTGTCCGCCTACAACGCCATCGGGGCGGGCGGGTGACGTGACGTGCCTACGCCTCACGGTCCTGTTCGCCGCCGTCGCCGGTCTGCGGCTGCCGCGGTGAGCGGCTCGCGTGACGCGTGGGCACCGGGCCCGCCGCCCAGGAACCGGCATCCGTCTCGTCCACGGCGAGTACGTCCTCGCCGTAGAGATGCTGAAGCCAGTTGGACTGGTAGATGGTGTCGAGGTAGCGCTCGCCGAGGTCCGGGGCGATGGCCACCGCTGTGAGGTCCTGCGCGTCGTGGTCGGCCAGCCACCGCATCGCGCCGCTGACGACCGTCCCGGTGGAGCCGCCGAACAGGAATCCGTTCCTGGCCAGACGATGGCAGGCGCGGATGGTGTCCGTCTCCTCGACGTGCACCACCTCGTCCACGTAGGACTCGTCGAGCAGCGGCGGACGCATGCTCATACCGAGGCCGGGGATCATACGGCGGCCCGGCGCACCACCGAAGATCACCGAGCCGGCGGCGTCCACCGCGACGATCCGCACCGGACGGCGCCACTCGCGGAAGTAGCGCGCGCAGCCCATCAGGGTCCCGGTGGTGCCGACGCCGACGAACAGGACGTCCAGGCGCGGGAAGGACTGCGCGATCTCCGGCGCCGTCCTGTGGTAGTGGGCCTTCCAGTTGCTCGGGTTGGTGTACTGGCTGAGCCATACGTACCGGTCGTCGGAATCGCTCAGTGCCTGGACGTAGTCGATCCGCGCGCCCAGGAAGCCGCCGTTGGCGTCCAGGTCGGTGATGGTGTGCACCCGGCTGCCCAAGGCCTCCATCAGGAGTCTGGTCGACAGGTTGCACCGGGAGTCCGTCACGCACAGGAACTGGTAGCCCTTGCTCGCGGCGATCATGCTCAGGGCCACGCCGAGGTTGCCGGACGAGGACTCGACCAGGATCGACTCCGGTTTGATGACTCCCTCCCGCTCGGCGGTCTCGACCATCTCGGCCGCGGCCTTCAGCTTGATCGAGCCGGCGAAGTTGAAGCCCTCGCACTTCAGGAACAGGGAGCGCCCGAAGATGGACTGGAGATCGACATAGAGTTGTGGTTCGTTGAAGGCATGGGGAGTCGATATGACGGGCACGACGGCCTCCTCCTCAGCTGCAGCAGGACTTGCGGAACGTCCCTCCGGTCGTGGGGGGAGTCATGCCTCCGGTTCCTCGTCGTGTACGGCGCCGGGCCGGCGGACGCCGGGGCCGAGGCGCTCCGGGACGGTCATCCGTGCCGCCGCAGTTCGTGGAAGAAGCCGTCGACGACGTGCAGTTCTCCGGAGCGGACCACCTCGTCGTAGACGTACTTGCCGACCGCGAGGTCGAGCACCCCGAGGCCGAAGGGCGAGAACACCACCGGCCGGCCCGCCGGCACCGTCACCCGCCCGGCCATCACGTCGTCCAAGGTGCCCTGGAGGAAGTCCCGGTTGCCCGTGAGCTGTTCGGCCAGATGAGGCGAGGTGTCGGCCTGCAGACAGTGCTCGACGTCGTCGACGATGTTGGTGGAGGCGAGGATGATCTCCGGGGCGAGGTCGCGCAGGGACACGTGCAGCACCAGGGGATCGTGCGAGAACCACGTGGGGTCGCTGACGTGCGGCTCACCGGCGACGGTGGCGAACACCACCAGGTCGCTGCCGCGGATCAGCTCCTCGGCGCCGTCGTGCACCGTGATCCGGCCCGTGGTGCCCGACTGTTCGAGGTAGCGGCGGAACCCCGCCGCGCTGTCGGCGGCCAGGTCGTGCACGCCGATCTCGTCGAACGACCAGCCGCTCCCGGCCAGGAACGTGTGGATGTAGCGGGCGATCAGGCCGGTGCCGAAGAACCCGACGCGGGTGGGCCGGGTCCGCCCCCGGCTGAGCCGGTCGGCGGCCAGGGCGGCCGACGCGGCCGTGCGGGTGGCGCTGATGACGGAACTCTCCAGGCAGGCGAACGGGTAGCCGGTGTCCCGGTCGTTGAGGATCAGCACGGCGGACGCCCTCGGGATCCCGGCCCGTACGTTCTCCGGGAAGCTGGAGATCCACTTCAGTCCGTCCACCCGCACGGGTCCGCCGATCGACGCCGGCAGGGCGATGATCCGGGAGGACGGGCGGTCGGGGAACCGCAGGAAGTACGACGGCGGGTTCACCGAGTCGCCGGCGCCGTGCAGCCGGTAGGTGGCCCCGACCAACTCGACGATCTGCTTCTCGCGCCCCGCCAGCACCTGCTGGACCTGGGCGCCGGAGATCACCGCGAAGGGGGGCACGGGATGCGGCTCGGCCGTCGGGGACGCCGTCACGTCGGCGGGGACGGTGGTCGTCGGGCGGCTGCTGGTCATCGGGCTGTCACCTCGAAGGTCGGCGAGGACACGGACGGTCGTACCGGGTCGGCCATCGCGACGAGCACGTCGCGCGGCCCCTCGTAGGGCTCCCGGCTGTGCGCGGTGCGGATGTTGTCGACGAGCATCAGGTCGCCGGGCTGCCACGGCTCGCGTGCGGTGTTGGCCTCGTACACCTTGTTGAGCAGCTGCACCACGTCCTCGCCGATCGGGTCGCCGCCTCCGAAACGGGTGTTGAAGGGCAGCCCGTCGGCGCCGTAGACGTCGACGAGGTACTCGCGGACCTCGGGGGCCAGCGTCCACTCGTTGAGGAAGGCGATCTGGTTGAACCAGCAGCGCCGGCCGGTGACCGGATGGCGCGTCACGGCGCCGCGGCGCTGCCTCGTGCGCAACGTCCCGTCGGGCCGCCAGTCGTACTCGATCGCGTTGGCGCGGCAGTACCGTTCGACGGCGTTCCGGTCGTCGGTGCCGAACGCCTCGCCGACGGACGATCCGATCTCGTCGTTGTAGCTGCGGGTGAGCAGCCAGCCCTCCCGCTCGAAGCGGTCGGTCAGCTCGGTGGGCAACTGCTCCAGCACGGCCGCCGCGTCGGCCACTCCGGTCGCCCCGCCCGCGTCGGGCGCGGTGAGGCAGGCGAACAGCATCAGGCCGGGGACCTCGAGCGTGTAGCTCAGCTCGTGGTGCATGCACATCGGCTGGTTCGGCGGCCACTGCGCCGAGGAGTACACGCCGTCCGCGTAGACCCGCCGGGGCGCGAAGGCCTCCTTCTCGGCCATCAGCCCGGTGCTCAGCCGCTCGAAGACGGCGCGGGCCCCGGACACGTCGCGCAGCCCGAGGCCGCGGACCAGGACGCAGCCGTGCTCGGCGACGACGGCACGCAGCGCCTCCCGGTGCTCGGCCGCCCACCCCGGCGCGTCGCCGGGGGCGGCGGCCCGCAGTACCGGAGGCCGGCCGGGGGTGAACTCGACGTCGTCCGGCGGCGCCGCCGGTGATGAGGGGGACATCTCGATCTCCTTTCGAGGTGCGTGAAGTGCGGCCGTGTACCGCTCAGGGAGAAGGGAGCAGTGCGGTGGCGCGCAGGACGACCTGTGCCGCCTCGGCCGGCCGGGTGCGCAGGAAGTAGTGGCCGCCCTCGTCGAGTTCGTGCAGGTCGACACGGGTGGCGAGGAGCTCCCAGTCGCGGTGGCGACCCGGGTGGCCGGCGGTGATCGGGTCGTCGGCGGCGACGACCACGGTGAGCGGCGCGGACAGCCTCACCGTCGGGGGAGTGTCGAGGAGGTCGGCGAAGTAGCGGTGGGCCGACACGAAGTCGTGCCGGTAGGCGGCACCGACATGTCCGGCGCGCTCCGCGTCCAGCTCGTGGAGCCGGGTGCAGCCGCCGTCCGTGCTCAGCCCCGCGGCGATCTCGGCGTCGCTCCGCGCGCTCAGCTCGGTGACCGCGTCGCGTGGCCCGGCGGTGTCGCCGAGCGACTGGGCGGCGACGAACACCCGTCGGACGTCCAGCCCGCGCTCCTGAAGCTGCCTGGCGGTCTCCACGGCGAGGGCCGCGCCGGAGGAGTGACCCCACAGCAGGACGTCGGACAGGCCGCGGTCGGTGATCTCGGCGACGACCTGGGCGACGACGTCCGCGATCGGCGCGAAGGGCTCGCTCTCGGCGGCCACGTCATGACCGGGCAGCTCGACGGCGTGGAGCGCGATGCCACTGCCCCGCAGCGCCCTGGCCATCGGCTGGAAGTTCACCGCGTTGCCGCCCGCGTAGGGGAAGCACACCAGGACACCGGTCGGCGTGCCCTCCGGCTCGTACAGGGACTGGAGCAGTCCGGAACGCCGATCGGACCTGCCGTCGACCAGCGCGGCCAGATCGGCGAGGACCGGATGGCGGGTCACGTCCTTGAGCGACACCGCGCGGTCCAGGGTGATCGCCAGCTTCACGGCCGACAGCGACGTGCCGCCCCGGTCGAAGAAGTGGTCCCGCCGACCGATCTGTGCCTGCGGGATGCCGAGCACGTCCGCCCAGGCGGCCGCCAGCCGCCGCTCGGTCGGCGTCCCCGGCGCCCGGTGGTTTTCCTGCAGGTCCTCGACGGCGTCGGGTTCCGCGGCGAGCGCCGCCAGTGCCCTCTTGTCGGTCTTGCCGTTCGCGGTCAGCGGCAGCCGCTCCCGCCAGTGGAACGCCGACGGCACCATGTACGGCGGCAGCGAGGCGCTCAGCCGCTCCCGCAGCTCCTCCACGGGGCGCGGCCGCGGGCCGGTGCAGAAGGCCACCAGGCGCTTGCCCCCGTCGGGCCCCTCGACGACCACCACCGCACCGTCGCGGACACCGGGCAGCCGCAGCAGGGTGTTCTCGATCTCCCCGATCTCGATCCTGAAGCCACGGATCTTGACCTGGGTGTCACGGCGTCCGAGGAACTCCAGCTTGCCCTCGGGCAGCCAGCGGCCGTGGTCGCCGCTGCGGTACAGCCGGGCTCCCTCGCGGTGCGGATCGGGCAGGAAGGCCTGTCCGGTACGGTCCGGGTCGTTGACGTATCCGCGGCCGACGCACACGCCGGAGAAGACGATCTCGCCGGGCGCGCCGAGCGGCACCGGCGCCAGATGCTCGTCGACGACGTAGACGTGCACGTTGTTGACGGGACGGCCGAGCGGCACCCGTTCGCGGTCCGGCACCCGGTCCATGACCTCGTGGTTGGTGTCGTCGGAGGTCTCGGTCAGGCCGTACGCGTTGACCAGCTCGATGCCGGGCTCGGCCGCGAACCAGCGCTGCGTGAGCTCCTTCTTCAACGCCTCACCGGTGACGGACACGCACCGCAGGTCGGGCAGCTCACGCGGGTGCTGCTCCAGGTAGGCCAGGACGACTTCGAGGTACGACGGCACGACCTGGAGCACGGCGACCCGGCCGCGGGCGATCCGGTCGACGAACCTCTGGACGTCCAGGATCACCTCCTGCTCGACCAGCAGGGTCCGGCCACCGACCAGGAGCGCGGACACCAGCTGCCACAGCGAGATGTCGAAGCACTGGGGCGCGGTCTGGGCGACCACCTGGCCCTCGCCGATCCGCAGGTCGTCGATCTTGGCGTAGAGGTGGTTGAGCATGCCCGCGTGCTCGCACATCGCGCCCTTGGGCTCCCCCGTGGAGCCGGAGGTGAAGTAGACGTAGGCGAGCTGGTCCGCGGTGACGGCGACGCCCAGGTCGTCGTCGGCGTGGCCCTCGTCGTACGCCGTGCCGATGACGAGCTTGCGCACCCCGGGCAGCGAGTCCAGGGCTTGGTCGAGGGAGTCGGTGCCGGTGGGTTCGGTGAGCACCAGCTCGCACCCGGCGCGCGCGAGCATGGCCGCGATGCGGTCGGCCGGGAAGCGCGGCTCGACGGGCAGGTACACGCCTCCGGCCTTGAACACCGCGAGAACGGCGGCCATCCAGTCCAGGTTCCTCCCGGTCACCACCGCGACGACGCCTTCGCGCCGCAGCCCGCGGGCCAGCAGGGCTCGCCCCAGCCGGTTGGCACGTGCGTTGAGTTCCCGGTAGGTCCACTGCCGGTCGCCGTGCACGGCGGCGACGGCGTCCGGACGGTCCCTCACCCGCTGCTCGAACACCTCGTGCATCCGGGCGTCGGGCAGGGTACGGCGCGGTCCGGACAGCCCTTCGAGCTGGAACCGGAGCTCCTCGGCGGACAGCAGGCTCTGCCGCGCGTGCTCGGCTTCCGGATCCGCGGCGATGAGCGCGAGCGCGGTGAGGTGGTATCCGGCGATCCTGGCCGCGCCGTCCGCGTCGAGTACGTCGGTCCGGTACCGCAGTCGCAGCACGGACCGGCCGCCGTGCTCCGAGAAGTCCACCCGGAGGACGGTGTCCGCGTCGAGACCGCCGCCGGCGCCGGCCGGACGGGGACCGCGGGCCGCGTGCGGATCGAGGACGGTCTCGAACGGCGGTTCGGCCAGACCCAGCTCGCGTCCGAGGTCGTCGACCGGGAAGTCCTGACGGGACAGCACCTCCGACGCGACACGATGGGTCTCCACCAGCAGCGCCCGCCAGGACCGCGGTGCGGTCGTCAGCCGGCAGGGCAACGACGGGCCGCCCTGCGCGGGCACGTAGCCGGTCGTGACCTCCCGCTCGCCGGACAGCGCGGCGACGACCTTGGCGTGCGCGGCCAGCAGCACGGAGTCCAGCGGCATCGCGAGGGCCTTCGCCGACCGGCGCACGGCCTCCATGACGTCACCCGGGACCGTGGTCTCGTGCTCGGCGACGCCCGCCCTCGGACGGAGCGTCCACCGCGGGATCGTGGTGGGTCCGCCGGCGGTGAGCACACCGCGCCAGAACTCCCGGTCCGCCTCTGCTCGCGTTGCCATCGATCAGTCCCTCTCCACTCGCCAAGGCCGTCGTGTCGTCGCTGTCGCCGCCGGTCAGGGCAGCCGCACTGCCCTCGTCGCTTCCGGCGGACCGGGGGCGTCCCTCGTCTCCGTGGCGGGGTTTCCGCCCCACCGCGCGTGCCGGGGGACTTCCTCCCCCTTCATCAGGAAGGAGTCGGGCGCGAGCACCGCGCCGTCGCCCATCGTCACGCCGTAGTGGACGTGGGTGCCGACACCGAGGGTGGCTCCGTCGCCGATCGTGCTGCGATCGGACTTGAACGTGCCGTCCTCCTGCGAGTGGCACTGGACCTTGCTCCCCACGTTGAGGGTGCAGCCGTTGCCGATGGTGGTGAGCTGCCGCTCCGTGATGTAGCAGCCGTCGTCGAAGACCCTGCTGCCGAGCCGCACCCCCAGGAGGCGCCAGAGCACGTTCTTGAAAGGGGTGCCGTTGAGAAGCTGGAGGTGCTGGTCAGGCACCTTCCACAGCCGCTCGTGCCACCAGAAGTACGGTTCGTAGATGGAGCACAAGCGCGGTCGCAGCCCGCGGAAAGCCACGATGGCACGCTCCACCAGGGCGAAGTAGAGGGGAGTGAACACCAGGCCGAACACAAGGAACGCCGCGATCGACACATGTCCCCATGAGTCGTACAGTTCGACGTCCGCGAGGGCGATCACCGTGAGCACGAAGAAGTACAGCCACCGTACGAGCAGGAAGAGCACCATCGACCGGATGTTGTAGCGGTTCTTCGCGGCGAGGCTGCGACGCAACGCGTCCCCGGTCCGCAGGTGGTCGAACCGGGAGTCGCGCTCCACCGACCGGGGGATCTCGAAGCACGGTGAGCCGAGCAGACCCACGCCCTCGCGTACCTCGCCGTCGAGCGGAACCATCACCTTCGTCGCGAGGAGGCAGTTGTCGCCCGTCCTGCCCCCGGCCGGATAGGCGATGTTGTTCCCGAGGAAGTTGTGAGGCCCGATCGACGCCCGGGACACCCGGAAAGACGTACTCGAGAAGTCGGCGTTGACGATGGACAGGCCGTCAGCGACCATCGTGCCGCTTCCCACGGAGCACAGATAGGGGGTCTCGTGCTGCACTTCCGTGCCGAAGTTCGACCCGGTCTGCTCCACCCGGGACAGGTCGTACCCGAGGCCGCGCAGATAGTGGACGATGTAGGAGCTGTCACCCAACAGCCATTTGAAGAACTTCACATTGGTGATGCGTGTGATCGCCCGGTGCGTCGAGTAGTGGAATCCGTACAGCGGATACACCCTGTCCGGTTCGATGACCAGATTCATCAGACGTGGAACGGCGAACAGAACGGCGACGCCCACGACGACGAAGCCGAAGAAGAGAACCGAGGAGACGATCAGCGCATCGGCATAGAGCTCCGGCGACACGAGCCCCGCCGCTCCCGGGCCCAGCCGGTCGCTCAGCGCGGGAACCCGGGTCAGCAGCATGTACGGTCCGCCGACGGCCAGCGGCACGGCGAGGAGGAACAGCTGGACCACGGTGGCGAGCGTGAAGCCGGCCCGGCGCAGGGTGCCGCACCGGGCGGGCGGGACCCGCACGTAGTCGACCTCCGCGGGCTGCGCCGGAGATCCGTGCCACCGCTGGCCGTCCGGGACCGCCTGGCCCCGGTGGAGCGAGGACGTGTGACCGAGCTGCGCCCCGTCGCCCAGGGACGTGTCGATGTCGAGCACGGTCTTCTCGCCGATGAACACGTCCCGGCCCAGAGTGACCCGGCCCGTCTGGATGCGGCCGGCGTGCGCCCGGTAGCAGAGGAAGAACGACTCCTTGCGGATCACCGTCCCGGCGCCGATCGTGAGCAGGTCGGTGCAGACCGGAACCGAGCGGGAGAGGATCGTGACCCCTTCGCCGATCCGTGCGCCGAGGGCCCGGAGGTACAGCACGTACAGGGGATTGCCGACGAAGAAGACCATCGGGTTGGCGTGGAGCAGCACCTTGACGGTCCAGAAGCGCAAGTAGGTCAGGCCCCAGACCGGGAATTCGCGCGCGGTCCAGCGGCCGACCAGGATCCACTTGGCCGCGATCGGGAAAGCGCACATGCCGACGAAGGCGGCGCCGCCGAAGGCGACCGACCTCAGGTAGAGCTCGGGCAGACCCGATCCGGCGGACACCCACCCGTAGCCGCGGGCGGTGATCAGCGCGGCGATGAACGAATAAGCCAGAAAAAGCAGGAACTGCAGCGTTCCGCAGAGGGCGTACTGCACCGCGCCGGCCGGAGGAGCCGCCGTGGACGGTGTCGGGACCGGCGGACTCGCGCAGACGTGCGGCGCGGCGGAACCGGTTCCGGCGGTGACGTCCGTAGCGGCGAGCGCCGTCGCCAGACTGCGGACCGTCGGATGCCGGTAGACGTCCTTCATCGACACGGACGGCAGATCCGCGCGCTTCCTGACCCGTGCGCAGAATTGGGCCATCACCAGTGAATTGCCGCCGAGGTCCTCGAAGAAATTGCTTTCGAACGGCACCCGCTCGACGCATATGACGCCGGCGAGAATGTCGGCGAATTCCCTCTCCACGTCTCTCGACGGGCCGCTGTCCGTCGGCAGGGGCCCGCCTGCCGCCGAGACATCCGTGCCGCGCGTGGCGGCCGCGGGTCCATTCGGCATGGTCGTCGTGAGAGACTTGGCGGATTTGTCGACCAATGCAAGCTCCTTGAGGGAATGTTGATCGGCATCGGCTGGTGCGACCGGCGCCCGGTTTCCGCGTACGGAGTGCGGTCCTCCGCGCGGTCACGGCAGCCCGGGCGCTGCGAGGTCACGTGTGCGTGATCTCGCCGAACCGGCTTCAGCATCCGTCGTCCACCGGCGGTGTGCCACTCGACTCGATCGCCATGGCGGGGCGGGAGGGCCCCTCGGGGCCGGTGGGCTCGTTCTCCGGGCGCCTCGCGCGCGATCCGCGGACCGGACGCGGGTTACTGCGCACGGGGGGCGTCGGCCCGGCCGGGAGGGGAACCGACCCGGGTATCACCGACGGATGGCCTCACACCGGGTGTTTGGCGAACGAGCGTGTGCTAATTTTTAGCGAACGATCGTACGCCAAGGGGGCGGGCATGCGGATCAGATGGCTCGGGTGGGCCGGAGTGGAACTCGAAGCGCAGGGCGAGAGCCTGGTCATCGACCTGCTCGGCCGGCCCGAAGGCGTCCTGGAGGGAACCCCCCTCTCGGCCCCCCTGCCGAGGGTCACGCCCCCGCACGCGCAGGGGAGCGTGCTCGCAGGGCTCTGCACACACCTGCACCGAGACCACACGGACGCGGCCGCGCTCGCCCGGGCACTGCGCCCCGGAGGCAAGGTCCTGCACCCCCGGCCCTACGGCGGCGACGACCACGAGAACCTGTGGACGCTCCAGGCCGACGGCGAACTCACCCGGTGGAAGCTGCCCCGTCAAGCGATGGGGCTGTGGGAGACCACCACGATCGGACCGTTCACCGTCGCGGCGGTCCCGGCGGTCGACGCGCTCGGAGACCCCCAGGTGTCCTGGGCGATCGAGGCCGGCGGGAAGCGCGTCATCCACCTGGGCGACAGCATGTTCCACGGCTACTGGTGGCGCGCCGCCCACCGGTTCGGCCCCTTCGACGCCGTGCTGACGCCCGTCAACGGACCGACCGTGTGTTTCCCGCACTGTCAGCCGGCGAGCCCGTACCCGGCGTCGCTCGACGCCGAGCACGCGGCCGTGGCCGCGCGACTGCTGGGAGCGAGGATCGCGGTGCCGATCCACTACGACGGATTCCACATCACCGGCTTCTACGACACCCGGCCCGACGAACTGTCCCGTTTCCTCGACGCGGCCGCCGCCGAGCCGTACGAAGCCCTCGCCCTCGAGCCGGGCGGAGCCGTGAGTATCTGAGTGTCCTCACCCGACCGGGCCCGAGCGGGCGTCACGAGGCCGGCTTGAGGTAGTCGAGAGCGAGGCGGGTGAGTTCCTCGAGGAACTGCTCCCTCGGGATGGGCGGCCGGTCGAGCAGATAGCGCACGGTGAGGTGCTCGACCGTGCGCACCAGCATCCACACCGCCGTGTCCAGGGGGGTGTCCGGGCGCAGTCCCCGGCGCCGTGTCGTCAGATAGGCGAGGACCAGCTCACCGATGCGCTGCTCGAAGGCCCGCAGCGTGCGACCGTCGTCGAGCCGGGGGCCGTCCTCGACCGCCGCACGCAGGAACGGCGGCTCCACGTCGAGCCCGTCGAGCAGCGCGGTGAGCGTGCTGCGGACGACCACGGGCGCGGACTGCTCGAACTGGCCGGACATACGGGCGGTGACGCGGGAGACGAGCGCGTCGCTGTAACGCTCCAGAACCGCCGAGACGATGGCGTCCTTGTGCGGGAAGTACTGGTACAGCGAGCCGGGACTGACACCGGCCGCCGCCGCGATCCGGCTGGTCGACGCCCCCTCGTAGCCGTGCTCGGCCAGGACCCGCCCGCCGGCGTCGAGGATGCGCTCCACCATCGCCCGGGACCGTTCCTGGCGCGGCGTCCTGCGCGGCGAGACGCGAGCGGCCGTGGCGCGCCGCCCGCCGGGACGGGGCGATGACATGGGCGTCAGAACGCGAATTGAACGCGAGTACGAGAAGCCGTCAGCATCGACACATGGTCGCACACGAGACTGCGAAGCGTGAGACCCCCGTCGGGCCGGGTGACGTGACGGCGTCCCCGGCTCCGTATCCGCGACGCTTCCGCGAGACCGAGCGCCTCAACCGTCGCCTCGGCAGGCCGCTGCGGATGCTGCTGCTGCGCCAAGGCCGCGTGGACCCGCGGCTGTTGGCGTCCATCGGCGAGCGGCTGATGGCGCGCGACGAGATCGGAGCGGCGCTGGCGAGCGCCCTGAGGATCTCCGACACGGCGGATCCGGAGAGGGTGTCGATGCGGCAGTTCCGGCGCGCCCTCGCCGACGGGATCGACGCGGTGCCGTCGGCGCCCCGGGCGCTGCGCGACTTCTTCGCCGCCGTCGACGCCGTACCGGCCTGGGTCGACTTCGACCTGGTCAACGAGGGCGGCCGGGTGGCCCGCAGGTTCGGCCGCAACTCCGCCGACGTCATGTTGCAGCTGGCGCTGATCGGCTCCTACCGGTTCGACGGACCGCCGAACCTGCTCGTCGAGACCGGCGGCCTGACCGGTGGATCCGCGCTGCGCCGGATCGCCGAGACCCAGCAGTGGGCGACCGCGGTCACCGGCCATGACGCGATGCGCCGCGGCGGCCAGGGCTTCCGCCTCACGGTGCACGTCCGCCTCATGCACGCCCTGGTCAACCACGCGGCCGAGCGGAACGGACGCTGGGACACCGGCCGGTGGGGACTGCCGGTCAACCAGTCCGACCTGGCCGCCACGCTCGGCCTGTTCAACGCGGTCCAACTGCTCGGAGTCCGGCTCCTCGGGGTCCGTGTCACACGCGCCGAGTCGCGGGCCCTCATGCACCTGTGGAAGTACGTGGGCCACCTGATGGGCGTGGACGACGACTGGCTCTTCGACCACGAACTGCTGCAACACCGCTTCAACTACCACCTGCTGCTCACCCAGAGCTACGGCGGTGCGGCCGGCCCGCCGCTGGCCAACGCCCTCGTGGAGGCCCAGGGCGCCCTGCACTTCACCCGCTTCGCCCGCGTGCGCCGCGCCTATGCCCGGGCACGGCTGCTGAGCATGCTGCGCTACTTCCTCGGCCGCCGGGGCACGCGGGACCTGGGCCTGCCCGACGCCCTGCCCTGGGCCGTGCCGCCCCTGCTGGCCGCCAACCTCCTGCGGTACCACGTCCTCGGCCGCACCGCGGCGGGCCGCGCGTACCTGCTGCGCAGCGGCGACCGGTTCATCCGGAAGAATCTGCGGCGCTACTTCGGCGAGCAGGCTCCGGACGTCGGGGCCCTTCGCACGACGACGGGAACGTGACGACAGGACCTAGCGGCGGGCCAGTTCCGACCGCCGGTACGAGTACCCGAAGTAGATCACGAGGCCCAGCGCGAACCACGCGGCGAAGCGCAGCCAGGTCTGCGGCTGCAAGAACGTGATCAGCCAGATCGAGAAGACGATGCCCACCGCCGGCACGAAGGGCATCCACGGCGTCCGGAACGTCCGCGGCAGCTCCGGCTGCCGGTACCGCAGCACGATCACCGCCGCGCACACCACCACGAACGCCAGCAGGATGCCGATGTTGGTCAGCTCGGCCGCCTCGCCGATCGGCAGGAAGCCGGCGATGGCCGCCGAGGCGAACCCGACGATCCAGGTGACACGGGTCGGGACATGGCGCGTCGGGTGCGTCTTGGCGAACCACTCGGGCAGCAGTCCGTCGCGGGACATCGCGAACCACACCCGGGTCACCCCCAGCATGAACGTGAACATGACCGTCAGGATGCCGATGATGGCACCCACCGCGATCACATCCGCGAGTCCGCTCAGCCCCACCGACTTGAACGCCGTCGAGAACCCGCTCTCCGGGTCGATGTCCGTGTAGTTCTGCATGCCCGTGAGCACCAGGCAGGCGGCCACGTACAGCACCATCGAGATCGCCAGCGAGTAGAGGATCGCCTTCGGCATGTGCCGCTGCGCGTCCTTCGACTCCTCGGCCGCCGTCGACATCGCGTCGTAGCCGAACACGGCGAAGAACACGGTCGCCGCACCGGTGAACGCCCCGCTGATGCCGAAGGGGAAGAACGGCGTGTAGTTGTCGGTGCTGATGTAGAAGACGCCGACCCCGATGACCAGCAGCACGACCAGCACCTTCAGCACGACCACCGTGGTCTCGAAGCGGGCCGCGCTCTTGATGCCGAGGTTCAGCATGTAGGCGATGAACAGGCACAGCAGCGCGGCGAACAGGTCGATGCGGTGACCGCCGCCGGTACCGGGCGCCCCGAGCATCCAATCCGGCAGGTCGGCGCCCATCTCGCCGATGAGGAAGCTGAAGTAGCCGGAGATGCCGATCGCCACCACCGCCACGATGGCCGTGTATTCGAGCAGCAGGTCCCAGCCGATGAACCAGCCCACGATCTCTCCCAGCACCGCGTAGCCGTACGTGTACGCCGAGCCCGCCTTCGGGATGAGCCCCGCGAACTCGGCGTACGACAGCGCGGCCGCGGCGCTGGCGACGCCGGCGATGAGGAAGGAGATGAGCACGGCCGGCCCGGCGGTACCGTTCGCCACGGTGCCCGCGAGGGTGAAGATGCCCGCGCCGATGATGCCGCCCACGCCGATCGCGGTGAGCTGCCACAGCCCGAGCGACCGTTCCAGTTGCGTGCCCTCGACGAGTTCCGTCTCCTCGATGTGCTCAATGGGTTTGCGGCGGAGAATTCCCTCACCCATACGGAGCCTGGCCATGTGCCTCACCTCTTTGTGATCAGCAAAAGGCTGACGGCGGATCATGATGGCTCAGCGGCGGACGCAGGGGAAGACGCCACGCACGGACCCCGCGAAGCTTCGGCGATCGCGCAGGGGCGAGTACACCGGCGGCGACGGGCTCGGCTCGCGGAGAGGCCGGGCCCGTCAACGGGTCGGGACGCGCACCGTCTCGACCCCGGACGCGTCGATCTGCGCCCGCGAGCGGAGCACGTCGATCAGCGACTGCTGGGGCGGGCGGCCCGCGGCGACCAGGGCGAAGTAGGCCTTGATGTCCTCGAAGTACGGCGACGGCGAACCGAGCGTCGTGCCCTCTCCGCCGGCGGTCAGTGTCACCGGACCGATCGGCTTGTCGGTGATCTCCTTGCCCCACATCGCACGGTTGGCGTTGCGCTGGAGCGCGGACGCCAGGTTGTGGTCGGCCTCGGTGAAGCCCGCTACGCCCTGCTCGATGGCCAGGGCGTCGCCGTGGTTGGGGTTGCCCGTGCGTGAGATCTCCCCGGCCTTGGAGTTGGCGGCCGACTGGTGGATGTGGTGGCCGCCGATCTGCTTGTACGGGGCGACCTTCGGGCCCGCCGTCGAGCCGCCGGACGTGGCCCCGTTCGTGCCGTTGCCGCCGGTGGCGGCCCCCGCGGCTTCGGAGGCCGCGGCGGCACTCGGGTCGGTCGTCGACGAGCTGTTCGGTTCCGGCGGGGGCTTGACGGACTGGTTCGGCTCGGTGGACTGCCCGCCGGACTCGCCGGACGACCCACCGCCGCCCCCGCCCGCGATCGCGGTGGCCACGGGAGCAGCGGTGGCCATGAGCGCGGGGGCGATGGCCTCGGCGTCGGCGACGAGCCGCGGCAGGCTGAACCCGACGTCGAGGGGCGGCCGGGCCAGCGCCGCGGTCCCGTTGGCGCCGACCGACACATCGGCCGCGATGCTCGACGCCGGGCCTCCGCCACCGCCTCCCAAGGAGATGCCCCGCATGCCCAGGACGGTCGCCACCGCCTCCACCGGCAGCGCGCCCAGCTTGCGGGAGCGCTCCTGGTCGCTGAGCACCCTCCCGGTCACCGTCCTGCCCGTGGCCACCTCGTTGGCCGTGTTCACGGTCCCGGCGACACCGAAGAGGGTGCCGGTCACCGCCGCCCCGGTGAGAAGCGCGGACTCGCTCACGCCGAACGTCGAGGCGGCGGCCGCGATCACCGGAGCCGCCGCCGTGCCGGCGCTCGCCACGACGACCGCCACCACGGCGACCGTCCCGACGGCGACCGCCGCACCGATGGCGACGTCCTTCCAGCTGATGTCCCAGGCGCCGTTGTCGTCCAGCCGGTTCACCGGGTCGCAGGCGGCGTAGGCGTACCGGCTGGTCGGGCCGCGCTGGCCGGCCGGGTCGCACGACAGCCAGCGACCCAGCCAGGGGGCGTAGTAGCGGGCACCGACGTGGTAGAAGCCCGTCTCGTCGTCGCGCTGCTTGCCGAGGAAGCCCCGGCGGGGCGGAGCGTCCGTCCGGCCGCGTACGGCCCGCCACACGGTGTTGCCGTACGGCGAGTAGCCCTCCGCCGACAGCAGTCTGCCCTCGTCGTCGAACTCCAGCACCACCGAGCGGAGATGGTCGGTGAGCTGGTGGCGCACCAGGCGCCGCGGCGAGCCGTCGTCCACGTCGTTGCGGGTCTCGACCCGGGCGAACACCGCGACCCCGTCCCCCACGGCGAGGCCGGTGCGGACCAGGCCCGCATGGCGGCCGGCGTGCTCGCGGACGAACTCGGCACCGGAGACGAACAGCTCGTCGTGCACCGGCACGCCGCTCGAACGCCGCGTCGCCTTGCGGCTGCGGGCACCGGTGGCGTCATGGACGTAGTACGTGCGGTCCACAGCGAGCGAACGCGGCTCGCCGTCCTCGGCGCCGGGCCCGTCGGCCACCTGCCGCCATGTGCACCTGAGCAGGTCCCGGTGGTCCCACTCCATCCCGGCCAGGTGCGGCATGGTCAGCGTGTTCCCGTGCGCGTCGTAGGTCAAGGACTCCCGTGGGGCGTCGCCGTCGTCGGACGGACTCGTGGCCGAGAGCCGGTTCCCGGAGCCCGGCGCGTAGTGGAACTCCCGGGTCCACCCCGGGTGCTGCGGGTCGTTGCCGCGGTGGGTGACGCGCAGCAGGTTGCCCGCGAGGTCGTAGGCGTACCGTTCCACGTACCGGGCGAGCGCGATCCCGTCCTCGGGATGGGCGGCCGGCCGCCCGGGCCGCCGGTGGCCGAGCCGCGGCGCGCCCGCGTCGACGAGCCCGAGCTGCTCGCGGCCCGTCGCCTCGACCAGCCGGTACAGCGCGTCGTAGCGGTAGGCGGACTCGCCCGTGACGCGCTGGTTGCGGAAGCAGACCGGGGGCACGGCGTCGTCCACCACCAGGACCAGATTGCCCGCGGCGTCGTAGGTGTAGTGCTGGTCCTGCACGGTCCTGGACCCGAGGCCGGAGCGGGCGCGGACCAGCCGGAAGGTCAGCGGGTCGTACGTGAAGTCGGTGACCAGGCCGTTCCCGCGCTCGATCCGGGTGCGCTGACCGCGGGCGTTGTGGTGGACGGCGGTGACGACGTCCGTCCACACCGGCTGCCCGTCCGGGCCGGTCTCGCCCTCGATCCGCACCTGCACGGCGGTCAGCCGGGCGGAGCGGCCGTAGCGGTAGCGGGTGACGCTCCCCGGTGATCCGAGAGCGGGCGAAGCCAGCACGACCGGGCGGTTCAGAGCGTCCAGGCGGGTGGAGGCGTCGAGGTGCGCGGGCTCCAGGACGTCGTCCCCCGGCGGCCGCGCCGGCTCCTCGGCCCAGTCCAGGACGCGGTCGTAGGCCACGGCCACCCGCCGCGTGGACGCACTCGGACGTCCCTTGAAGTCGTAGCCGTGGCACACCGACAGCCCCGCCTGGTCGTAGCGCGTGTGGATACGCCCGCGCAGGTTGCGCTCCTCGGCGTCCGCCAGGCTCTCCCCGTGCACGACACGCTCCACGGTCACCTCGGTCCCGGGCCGGTCGGCGTCGGCGCCCGTGACGAGAAGGGCGACGGGGCGGCGGCCGGCGTCATAGCGGGTCCGGGTGAGGTGACCGCGGGAGTCCCAGGTGCGCAACTGCTGGTCGAGGACGTCGGCGAGCTGCCAGCGGGTGCCCGAGTCGAGCGCCCAGTGCCGTACGACCCGGCCGAGCAGGTCGTGGTCGGCGCGGCTGACGGCACGCCGGCGCGGATCGTCGTCGGGCATCGCGTCGTGCACGGCGAGCACCTCGCCGGTGACCGCCCGCACCACCCGGCTCTCCACCGCCTGGCGCCCGTCCGTCCGCCGGACGAGCACGGTGCGGCCCAACGCGTCGGACCACTCCACGTCGGGGGTGTCCGCGTGGGCCGCGCTGGCCAGGGCGGCCTGCCGCTCCGCCGGGCCGAGCCCGCCGTCGACGCGCCGCGCGTACCACGGCCGCCACCGCGGGGGGAGGAGTGCGGGCAGGCCCCGGGTGGCCACGGCGATGTCGGGATCCTGGCGCGGGTCGGCCAGCACGGTGTCCGCCCGGTCCCAGGTGCTCGACCACCAGGCGCCGAACACCCGCTTGGTGTAGGTCCCGTCGGGGAACACGGTCGCGACCAGCCGCTGCACGGCGTCGTAGCAGCGGACCGTCGACACCCCGTCGCGCCGGCCGGGTTCATAGCGATGGGTGCCGGTGAAGAACGGCTCGTGGAACAGGACGACGTTCGCCTTGTTGTTGTAGACCTTCCAGCCGCTGCAGACCCAGCCGCCCGGCTCGTCGCTCTGGCTCTTGGCCTGGATCTCACGCCCGGACCCGTCGACGTAGACGAACGTCTGCTGAAGGGGTGGGAGCTCGCCCGGCGCGAGGTCGCTCAGATGACGCTCGCGCACGATGGTCCGCACCGACAGCGGCCGGACCACCGGCTCGGACGCCGTACGGCGCACGGCCTCAAGGTCGTAGCAGAGCCGCCGGGTCGCGCCGCGCAGCAGCCGCCCGGCGTCGTCGGCGTCCTCCCCGGCCGGTGCGTCGACGAACGTGTCGTCGAACCCCTCCAGCGAGTCCCCGAGCCGCTCGCCCCGCTTGCCCATGGCCGCGGTCGCCACGACGAGCCCGAGGGTGTCGAGCGCCACGGCGGAGCGGTTCCCGTTCGCGTCCGTCACCAGGACCGGCTTCATCAGCCGGTAGTCCACGCCCCCGCCGGCCGACTCCTCGCGCTTCCCGTCCGGCCCGCGCTCACCGACCGTGCTGCGGTTGCCGAGGCTGTCCACCGTGTCGACCGGCAGCAGGTCGTACCGGTCGTGGCGCACCTCGCGGTCGGGACAGGTGACGCCGTCCTGGAAGGGATCGCGGTAGCGGCGCGGCCGGAAGAAGTGCGCCCGGGCGTGGGCGAACTCCTCCTCCGCCTCCTCGCCGGGGAAGGCGCCGGCCGGGCCGAGGAAGGTCCGCCCCGACGGCACCCACCACTCGCCGGGGACGTCGCCGGGCACATAGCCGCCCTCGCGCAGGACCGCGTCGAGTTCCCCGGGCGCGAGCAGCGGCCGCCCGTCCCGGGTCAGGGCGCCCTCCAGGACACCGGACGTGAACGCCAGGGTCAGACCGAGCCCGGGAAGGGCCCGCCGCCCCGCCCGGCCGAACGGCAGCAGGGCCAGAGGGTCGGCGCCGCCGAGGTCGTCGGGCCGGTACAGGGTGCGGGTGCGCCGCACCAGCCGGTGCGGCCGCGCGGCCGGCGCACCGGGCCCGGTCCAGTCCTCGATACGGAACCGGCCGCCGCCCTGCGCCACGACGTCCGTCACCTCGATCGTGCTCTGCTGCGCGGGCAGCGGCAGCCGGTAGTGGCCGGGATCGTCCAGCAGCGGCTCGGTGTGCTCGTACACCGTGGCGGTCACCAGGGTCCGGGCCTGCGCCTCCCGGTCGACCGGTGCCGTCAGCCGCGGGTCCGCCGGCAGCCGCCCGTAGGCGATGGCCACGTCCTCCAGCGCCTGGCCGAAGTCGTTGACCCGCAGGGTGATCCCGTGCGTGACCCGGGGATCGTCCCGGTCGCGTTCGTAACAGACCGCCAGCTGTTCGCGGGGGTGGGTGAGGAACACCGCGTGCCGGTTGCGGCCCGCCGGCTGGAGCAGCCGCACGGTGAAGTTGTGCTCCAGCACGCTGTACGGCACGGACTGCCGTTCCGACCCGTCGAGCCCGTACACCTCCTGCCGCAGCAGCCTGCCCTTCAGGGCGCGGCAGGCCTCGCGCTCCTCCTGCGGGGTGAGTCCCTCGGGGAGCCGGCTGTCCGGCAGGCCGTCGCGGCCGCACCCCTCGTCGTACTCGTGCGCCAGCAGACGGCTCACCCGGCCGCCGCCCGGCCGGACGCCGGTGTGGAACCAGCTGCGGGTGTGGACGGGCGCGACCGGCATGGCCGGGTGGGAGTCCTCCCGACCGCCCCCCTCGGGAGCGTCGACGTCCTCCGTGGCCCCCGGAGCGTCGACGTCCTCCGTGTCCCACTGATCGACGAGCGCGAACCCGCGCAGCTCCCGCTCCACGGGATCGAAGTACTGGTCGTGGTAGGCGTAGCGCGTCGTCAGCCGGTGCCGGGCCACCAGGTCGACCGACTCGACCCGCTCCACCACCTGCACCGGGAACGGCGCCCGCATGCGCCACGGGCGGCCCGCGGCCTCGTCCTGGAGGTAGAAGGAGGTCGAGGAGCGGTAGTGCACGCGGGTCTCGGCACCGAGGTTGTTGGTCGTCCGGGTCAGCAGATGCGGCTTGGCGCCCATCAGGTCGACGTAGCGCACCGCCCGGCCCGCGTCTCCCGGCAGGGGAGAGGTCCACACGAGGCAGGCCGTGCCGTTCCCGAACAGGTCCACGACGTCGCAGTCGTCCACGTCGGTGGTCCTCGGCAGCCCGTGCAGCCGGACCTCGCGGCTCAGGCCGTTGCCGGACTGGTTGAAGTACAGGCGCGGCCCGTCGGGGTGGAGGTACACGATGTCGCTGGTGCCGGTCCCGTCGATGTCGGCCAGGCGCACGCGGCCGGGGGAGAAGCGGTCGTCGGTGTCGAAACGGGGGCAGTTCTCCAGCAGGTGCCGCGGGCCGAACCGGCCGTATCCGAGGTTCGGCCAGTAGCAGACCTGGGCGCAGCCGATCCAGACGAGGTCCCGCAGCCCGTCCCCGGTCATGTCCGCCAGCAGCAGCGCGCCGTCCCCGTCGCCGGTGAAGCGCACGCGCGTACCCCGCCACTGCGCCGGATCGACCGGCACCCGGTGCTCACGGCCGAAGCCCGAAGCACCGGCCCCCTCGTGCCAGCCCAGCTCGTCGGGGGCCAGCCGCAGGGCGTCGAGGAGACCGTCACCGGTGACGTCGAGCAGCCGCAGATCCACCTGGGGATCGCCGACGAGCGGGCCGTCGAAGGGGCGGAAGGGCCGCCAACCCCCCTGCTCGTCCTGCTCGTACAGCCCCGCCCGCGGTCCCGTCAGGTCCACGACGTCCAGGCGGCCGTCCCCGCTGAGGTCGAGCAGCCGCGCCCCCGAGGCCAGGGTCCGGTTCGGCAGCCGCGGCACCGGCGCCGGCTCGCCGAAGTGCACGCGCGGCCGCCCGGCCGTACGCCCGCTGAGGTTGCGCAGGTAGTACCAGGCGCCCGGGTACTCGCTCAGGACACCGGGGATGCCCTCGCCGTGCAGGTCCAGCCAGCGCAGCCGGCCCGGTCCGTGCGGCAGCCGGGCCAGCTCCCGCGGCTCCACGACCTCCACCTCGTGCCGGACGGCCACCTGGCTGTAGGCCATCTCCACCGGCGGGAACGCCTTGCGCCGGTACCCGCCCCCCGGCCTGCGCCGGAACCGGGCGTGGGTGACGGCGGTCAGCTGCGCGTAGACCGGGCCGACGGCGTCGTCGGGCGCCGGAGCCGGCGCGTACGTCAGCTCGGTCGCGGCGACGAGGCAGTCGTCGCCGACACCGGGTTCGAGGGGGAAGGAGTGGAACATCAGCAGCCGGCGGCACAGCCGCTCGGTGCGCAGTTCGAACCCGCCGCGCCGCGAGGAGAACGGATCGGGGCGCGGCGACCAGCGCCGGTCCGGTTCCGGGCCCGGCCGCTCCCGGTCGTGGCCGCCGTAGTCGAGGACGAGCGAGAAATGCCACCGCATCTCCCGCAGCCCGTCCGTGGTCAGCGAGGAGGGGCGCTCCCCGGCGTCGTCCAGGAGCGGGACGGCGTTGCCGTAGCACACGCACCGCAGATAGCGCTGTGCCCGGTCCCGTACGCCGTCACCGCGGTCGTACTCGTAGGCGATCACGTTCCCGCGGTCGTCCCGGGTCCGGCTGATCAGCCAGGAGAAGATGTGCTCCGGCGCCTCCGGGTCGCTGATCCGGGAGTCGGCGTCGACGCCGTAGACCGTCAGGACGTTGTCCGCGGACCAGGAACGCCAGTGCACATCGCCGGCGTCGTGGACGCTCGTCCAGCGCTCGATCCGTGCGAAGTCCGCCTCCACGCGCGGACGGTAGCCGCGCACCAGGTGGCCGCCCTCCCGCCGGTCCTGACCGGTGGGGACGAGATCCTCGGCGCTGGACAGGACGAAGACGTCGGACTCGTGGGCGTCGTCGTAGCGGGGCAGGCCCCTGTCGGTGCGCCGCGTGATGGACGGCAGCCGCAACGACCAGCCGAACCCGAACGGCCCGTTGCCCTGCCCGCTGTCGTAGCCGAGCGACAGCCGGGGGCCGAAGCCGTCGCGGCCGGCCGTGAGCTGGACCGGGACGGCGAACGAGGCCGTGCCCGTCACCGCGTCCGTGCCGAACGTCTCGCCGATCCCGCGGACCGCCCCGCCGGCGGAGGGCAGTTCCGCCCCGGGCAGCGGATCCGGGCGGGGCCCGGCGGGGCCCTGTCCGGTGTCGTCCCGCGCGGCGCCGTCGAAGGCCCCGACCGCCTCCTGGCCCAGGCCGGTCATCGCCGCTCCCGGCCGCGGTCGTCGGCCTCGTAGCCGCACAGCAGCCACAGCCGTGAGACCTCACCGAACCGCGGCGGCACCGCCACCGTGCCCAGGTCGACCTCCCGTGCGCCGTGCACCAGTGTCGGGCCGCCTTCCGCGCCGAGGTCGGGCAGCACACCGTGGAACAGGTCGGGCCAGTCGCGCGACGCCACGCACTCGACGTCCTCGAACTCCTCGGCCCGGGGGCGCCCGGGCGGCCTGAACCGCACCGGGCGGTGCAGCGACGGGCGGGCGCGCCCGGCCTCGAAGAAGAACTCGAGCCGGCGGATGCGCAGCGCACGGTCGCCCGGCAGGAACGGGAACATCGCGCGCGACAGCCGCAGCGGCAGCCGCCGCTCCTCGTCCTCGCCGCCGAGACGGAACGCGGACCACGCCTGCGGCAGGTCCTGCTCCACGTCGAACACGCGCAGCCCGTCGCCGGGCAGCCGCTCGCGAGCCTCCCGTCGCGCCGCCCTTGCCAGCGCCGTGCCACCCTCCCGCGCGGTGTAGTTCAGGTGCAGCACGACGTCGGTCACGCTCGACAGGTCGAACTGGTTGTCCTCCTGCGGCAGCTCCAGCAGCCACCGGCTCACCGCGCCCTGGTACTCGAAGTGCAGGTAGCGCTCGTCCCGGAAGCGGACCTCGAACATGCCGCTGTCGCTCTGGCCGGTGGAGGTGGCCACCGCCTCCCGGGCGGCATACCTGCGGACGGCGCGCGGATCCTCGGGCAGCAGGGCGTAACCCCCCTGCCCGCAGCCGCAGCCGCAGTCGCCCCCCTCGCCCGGCGCACCTCCGTGACGTCCACCGCACGCACGGTCGTCGACGCACGCCGCCTGCTCACCGGGCCGCGTCGGGCAGCACGGCGCCGGCTCCTTCGTCAGCAGCGGGCTGACCCGTGTGGTACTCGCCAGCAGGGCCAGCCGCGCGTGGACGCCCGTGTACGGACCGGCCACACACGGCACCGTCAGCGCGACGCTTCTGATCCGGCGCAGGTAGTGGCCCGGGTGGTCCCGGTCGAACAGCCACTCCGGAAGCTCGATCTCGCAGCGGCCGGTGGCCTGCAACCGCAGGAACTCCACCGGCGCGTGCAGCCGCAGCGAGATGTGCTTGGTCAGCTCGTACTCGCGGACGTCGAGGTCGAGGTAGGCCTGCTCCATCCGGCGCAGGGCGAGGCCGAGCCGCTCACCGGCGAGCAGCCCCTCGTGCAGCCGGTCCCAGCGGGCGTCGGCGAGGAAGTCCGGTGCGGGCAGGGCACGTTCGAGCGCGAAGGCGCGCCGCGCCTGCACCGCCGCGCGGGCGGCCAGCTCGTAGGTTTGCCGGTAGAGGGCGGCCGTCTCCTGCTGGAGCCACAGGAACAGGGCGTGGCCCGTGAGCTTGTCCCGGACGATCTCCTCGGTGATCCGGGCCTGCTCCGAGCGCAGTTGCTGCTCGTCCAGCTCGTGCAGGGCGGCGTCCCGGCGGCGCTCGGCCGCCAGGATCTGCCGCTCGATCTGCTCGATCTCGATGTCGTGGATCTCGACCTGGTGACGCCACTCGGCCGCGCGCCGGTCCCAGCCGGCCTCGGTCAGCCGCTCCGAGGCGGTGATCCCCGCGATCGTGCCGAAGATCCCGGCGATGCGCGAGGCCGCGGAGAACACCCCGGCCAGCTTCGTGCCCAGCGGCAGCTGGTTGGCGTTGAGCGGGCCCATGCCCGCCACGCCGAGCCAGATGTCGGGGATGAAGCCGAGCGCCTGTGCCGTCGCCTCCAGCGGGATCGCCGTGCCGTGACTGCCCACGGACTGCTCGGTCAGCGACAGGTAGTCGTTCTCTCCCTGGACCAGCCCCCGCTCCACGAGGTCGGCGTAGTAGCGGCGGTGGGTCAGGGCGATCTGCTTCGTCTTCCGCAACGCCTGCACCTGCCAGTCCGCGTCACGCCACTGCACCCGACGGGTCCGCACCGACAGGGCCTGCACCTGGCGCTCCTGGTCCGCGCGCACGGCCGCGAGGAACTCGGCGTCCCCGCGCTCGAACGCGCCCTGCAACGCCACGCCGAGGGCGTGCACCTCCGCGGCGAGCTCACGGGCGCGGCCCACCAGGAAGGCGAAGCGGTACGGGCTGTCCGGCGCGCAGACGTCGTCGCAGCCGATCCGCTCGACCGGCTCGGCCCTCCCGGAGAACGGGCCGTCCGGCGGCCGCAGGGCCGGCAGGCGCCGCGCGTCCAGGCACGCGCGGATCAGGCACAGCCGGTCCTCGACGCTGTCGTACAGCCCGATCAGCCGCGGGTTGGGCGGCGCCGGATGCGGTACCAGCGAGGCGACCGTGGGCGCCTCGTCGGGCGGCGTGGCATCGGAGTCGAGGACCAGCCGCGGCCGCGGGCCCAGGATCGCCTTGAGCCCGTCGAGGACCACCCGCGCCTGATCGAGCTCCTCGGCACCCCCTCCGGAGCGCAGCAGGGCGTCCCCCCACTCCAGCAGCGTCTCGGCGTGGTGGAGGACGATGCTGCGCCGCCGCACGTCCTCCTCCGAGGCGCGGGTGCTGTCCGTGCAGCATCCGCCGTGCGGCGACCGCTCGTCGCCTCCGGCGCAGCGCAGCCAGGAGGCGTCGCCGCGGGCGACGTCCGCGGCGAGCCGGTACCAGCCGAGCGCGGCACCGGGCCGGCAGTGCGCGCGCAGCGCCGCCGCCACGGCCGTCGCCGGGGCGTGCGGCGAGGCCGGCACCAGCGGTGCCCCGGGACTGTGGAAGACGAAGTAGGGATAGGCGGGCAACCGGCCGGGATGCACCGGTCCGGCCGGCGGCTGCGGCGCGGGCGGGACGGCCACGGCCTGCGGCAGTACGACGACGTCGTCCACGGCGATGTCGTAGCGGAACCCGGGCGGCTGCGCCGCGTGCCCCGGCGGCGCGATGCCGCCGGTGACGACGAGGTGGACGGAGTCGTCGGTCCGCCCGGCGAGGCCGAGCGACGCCCCCTCCGTGCAGCGCAGGGCCTCGCCGCTGTGGCGGACGGGACCGAACTCCCCGTGGCGCACGCGGCACCAGGCGAGCCGCACGGCACGCTGCCGCGGCCATGCCAGCAGGCCGGGCAACTGGTCGGGCTCGTGCCAGCGCCAGCCCGGGTCCTGGTCGACGGGGTCGTGGAGCCGGGCGTCGACCAGCCAGAAGTAGTACTCGTCGACGAGCGGGCCGTGCTCGCAGCCGCAGGTGGCACAGCACGACGACGCGGCGAGCGCAGGCAGCGGGCCGGTCGTCGCGGGCCCGGCCGTGACGGTGGGATCCCCGGCGGCGGCGACCCGCAGGAAGCGGGTGCCGAGCCGCACCGCTGCCTCGATCCACCAGGGCAGCTCCACCGCTGCGGGGGAGCGCGGCCCGGCGTCCTCGCCGCCGCCCTCGTCGCGGTCCTCGCCGCCGCCCTCGTCGCGCCCGACCGTCCCGAGGACGACCGTCCCGAGGACGACCGGACCGTCGTCCGGTGGCTCGTGGTCGTCTCCGTCGTTCGCGGGACCGACGGGTGGCTCGTGGCCGGGTGGCTCGTGGTCGTCTCCGTCGTTTCCGCTGCCGACGGGTGGCTCGTGGTCGTCTCCGTCGTTTCCGCTGCCGACGGGCGGCTCACGGTCGTCTCCGTCGTTTCCGCTGCCGCCCGGTGGCTCCCGGTCGTCGCCCCCGCCGCCGTCGGGCGGTACGTGGGTCCTGTCGCCGGACGGCGGCGCCACCGCGGCCAGCCACGACGGACGCGCGTGCCGCCGGTCCGTCCCGAGCAGGTCGAACCCGTGCCCGGCGGGGTCGATCTCGTGGAGCGTGGCCGGGTCGCGCACCTGGAGCAGCGCCACCCCCGGGTGCTCCGGCGCCGGGGGCTGCGCCCACACGTCGAGTCCGCCCGGCTCGGGCCGGGTCAGCGTGGCCCGGCGCAATTGTGTCTCGAAGAAGGCGAACGCCTCACTGCGCCGGGCGAGCGCGAGTTCGTCGAGGTCGACCCAGTTCTCGCGGTAGGACCGCCGCCGGGCGCAGGCCTCCCACAGCCGGTAGCGGGCGAACCGCGCGTCCCACAGCGCGAGGAACCCGGACGTGGGCTCCCAACCGGGCTCCTGACCCAGCCGGGCCCGGCTGACCAGGGTCTGTACGGCGCTGATGGCGTCGTCGACGCGACTGACCCGTTCGCACATGCCGGCCTCGACGTCCTGAAGGAGCAGGTCGCTGAGGTGCCGCGCCGTGCGGACCGGGACGCCGCCGACGCCGGTGACCCGGTCGAAGCGGGTGAGGTAGGCCAGCAGCGCGGCACGGCCGCGTTCGCGCAGCCCGTCGTCCAGGGCGCGCAGATCGGCAGGCCGGCGCGGCGGCCCGGCGGACAGGAGGCCGTCGGCGACGAAGGCGGTGAGGTTGGCGTTCCCGCCGGCCGCCGGATCGTCGGAGGCCCACAGATCCGGCCGTGCGGCCCGGATGTCCGCCACCACGAAGCGCCGCGACACCCGGCGCAGCAGCAGGTCCGCGTGCCGGACGCGGATCGCCCAGCGCTCGTCCACGAGATCGTCGCCGACCAGGGCGGGTCCGTCGGCGAAGAGCGTGACGAGCGAGGTCCGCAGCAGGTCCACGCCGGCATACCGCAGCAGATCCGCGGGCAGGTCGGGGTGGCCCTCCGCGGACTCGTGGAACAGCAGCCACAAGGGCCGCTCCGGTGAGCCCGCAGTCTCGGCGCGCGTGACCGTGTAGTCGAACAGGCGCTCCCAGATGTCGGTCAGTGCCTGCTGCCGGGCGGTCGACGGCGCGACCCGCTGGTCCACGGCCGGATCCGGCGCCAGATAGGGGTCGGCGACCGGCAGCAGGTCGGGGTCGAAACCGGCCAGGTGGACCGTGTAGGCGCCGCCCTCCCCGCGGTAGGCCGCTCCGGAGAACCGGTCCGGGTGCGTGAGCAGGTAGCCGGTCTCCCCCTGCCCGTCGTCCGCCACCGGGGCGGCGGAGAGGCCGAGCCGGTGGGCCAGCAGCAGCGCCTTGAACGCCCGCTGGTAGGTGCGCCGCACATCGCGCAGCGAGCCGGTGTACCGCTCCCGCAGGGCGCGCCGCTCCGTGTCGGTGAGGTCCTTCAGATTCCGGTCCAGGGGGCCCGGGTCCTGGGTGCGCCGGTAGAGCCGGTGCCGCGGCAGGGCGATCGGGCGGCCGCCGGAGTCCGGGCCGCTGTAGGCGAGCTCGAATCCGGTCGTGGCCGGGCGCACGTCGTCGGCCTCGGCGAACTCCGGGGCCGGCTGTACGAACTCGATCTCCACGTCGTAGGCGCCCCGGCGCAGTTCCAGCTCGGCCGCGCACTCGGGTGCGCCCGTCTCACCCGGCCAGTGCCGGGCCAGGACCACCCACACCCGCTGCCCCCGGCGCAGGAGCACCCGCCAGCGCCGGGCCCGCGCGGCCCCGGCGTCCGGGACCTCGCCGTCCTGCCCGGGGGCGCCGGCGAAGAAGGTGTACGCGCCGCCCGTCTCGACGAGCAGGCTGCCGGTCCAGCGGACGGCGAAGCCCTCCGCCGCGCCGAGCGGTTCGCCGGTGGGGTCGCTCAGCGCGAACCCGTTGCGGACCCCGGCGAACCGGGCCTGCCGCACCGTCAGCGTGGCGTCGAGGCCGGGCACCAGGGCGGGCACGGCCACGGCGACCTCGTCGCGGCCCGGACCGAACAGGCGCAGGGCGGAGGTGGTCTGCCGCCAGACGAGCGGGCCCTGGCCGGCGGTGGTGACCCGGCGGTACTCACCCAGCAGCCCCGTGCCGGTGACCGAGAGCAGGGCCGCCAGCGCGGCACCGTGCACACCGTCCCAGGTCACGGCGGGCGCCGTCCCCGCGTCGTTCTCCCAGGGGGCGAGGCCCGCGTTCTCGTCGCCGCGCAGCGCCGGCAGCAGGGTCCTGGCGAGCGCTGCCGTGCCGTCGCGGCGCTGCCCGGTGGCCGCCTCGACGTGCCCCGCGAGGTGGTCCGCGACGACGCCCGCCCGCGCCACCGCCCGGCGCACCGAGCGGGCGAAGAAGGCGAACCGCTTCCGTTCGTCCTCCTCGCGCACCAGGCGGCACAGGGCCGCTTCGGCGTCGTCGAAGAGGAACGCGAACGGTGCCAGGTCGGACCGCGGTCCCGCGAGCAGCTCCCGCACCGCGTGCTGCTCGTCGGGGCGCAGCTGACGGATGCGGGCCAGCTTCGCGGTGACGTCCTCGTCCCGCATCGGCAGCGTCGCGGTGAGCCGGTCGACGGCGTGGCGGAAGGGGCCGTCGGGCGGGGTGTTCCACATCGCGGGCGGCGAACCGGCCAGCGGCGCGCTCCACCGCCGGTCCTCGACCGGTACGACGATGCCGTCGTCCTCCAGCAGCGCGGGGAACAAGCGCGCCCCCAGCCGGTACAGCGGGCCGGAGCCGGGCGCGCCGGTGTAGCCGAACTCGGTGCGCAGGGCGGCGTCGACCCGCGACCACGACCAGGCGGCGGCCTCGTCGCCCTCGTCGGACGGGTCCACGGCGAGCAGTCGCTCCCGCAGCCGCCACAGCGAGTGGGCCGTGTCGTCGTCCGGCAGGGAGAGCGGGTCGTCGCGGGTCTCGTTGGGCGAGGGCAGGCTGAACGGGTCGTCGCCCTGCGCGTGCTCCTGGACGGTGAACAGGAACAGCAGCTCGCCCACGCCGAGGTCGCCGGCGTACAGCTTGGCCAGCACCTCGGCGAAGCGCAGCGTGTGGGTCGGCCGGGCGTGCCAGCGCGCCGGGGGATGGGCGGGGTCGAACCCGGCGAGGGCCGACAGCCGGTCGAGGTTCCCGGCGAGGATCTCGAGGAACCGCGCCGGACGCGGCCGGCAGCCGAATCGGCGCACGGCGTGCCCGCCCGTGTGCTCCAGCAGCGCGCCGACGGCCCAGTCCCAGTGCGGGTCGTCCGGCCCGGCCCACAGCGCGAGGAGCGGGCTGCGCGCCGTTCCCGGCGGTGTCCGGCCCGGGGGTTCGTCCTGCCGTGCCGTCGGGGGCTTCAGGGGCAGACCGAAACGGCGGCGCAGGAGGTGCAGTGCCGCCAACTGCCGGACGAAGTCCGGGTCCGGGGAGCCGTCCGGGCGGAAGAGCGGCAACACGGCCGCCACGTCCGCCAGTTGGGCGAACGTGAAGGCGGGCGTGCCGGCGCGGCGCAGGATCCGCCACAGCCGGATGACGACCGCGAGACGGCGCAGGTCGTCGACGGGGTGGGCCAGGTCGAGCACGTGGTCGTCGAGCCGGCACGGCTCGCAGTCGGGGAACGCGGGCCGCTCCGCCTCCGGGCGGCCGTGGTCCTCCAGGGTCTCGGGGCCTCGGCGTCCGAACGGGACGATCCCGCTGCGCCACAGGTCGAGGAAGGCGCACCAGTCCAGGCCGGTCGCGTCGAGGAAGCGCGGCAGCCGGACGACGAGGTCGGTCCAGGAGCGGTCGTTCTCGACCTGGTGGGCGAACCCGTAGTACTCCCATACGGGAGTCCCCGTCCGCGGGCTGGTGGTCGGACCCGGGGAGAAGAGCAGGGCGTACTCCTGCGGGCTCATCCCGAGGAACTCCAGGGCGATGGGCAGGCGCAGCGGGTAGCGCCGGAGGGTGCGGCGGAACGCGGGGGGTTCGGCGCCCGGGTCGATGACGAACTCGGTGATGTCGCGGCGGAAGGCCCGCATGACCTCGTACCGGGAGGTGCCCAGCGCCTCGAGGTGGCTGCGCGTGACATCCAGCGGCTGGTGGTAGGGCAGGAGCGGGTGGCTCACGTCGGTGGCGAGGGGGGCGTAGGAGGCACCGGCCGGCAGGGGCACCGCGGGGGTGGAGTGCTCGGGCCGGGCCGCGAGGTCCTCGTCGCTCACGTCGGCGGAGGTGTCGTGGACGGTGCCCCTGCCTGCCGCCGGGTCGTCGGCGAGGGCTTCCAGGGACTCGTCGACCAGGTCGATGACGGGGATCGCGGTGCCGAGGTTCGCGGCGGTGGCGCGCAACTGGTCGACGGGACCTCGGCGGGCCACGACGAGGTCGCCGAGGGTGGCCGGGGCCTCGTCGCCGTGCCGTGTTCCGTCCGGGTGGTGGCAGTCGGCGGTGAGGGGGAGGGCGAGCAGGGCCTTGAGGTAGGCGACGGGTCCCAGGGCGGACAGGTGGTCGGGTGGCCGGCAGTCGACCAGGCAGCCGTCGGGGTTGACCGGCAGTGGTGTCCGGCCGTCGCCGTCCGCGTCCGGATCGGGGGCCGGGCCTCCGGCCGCGGTGCCGAGGGCGTCGGCGAAGTCGACGGCGACGGTGCCGATCAGGGCGTCCCGCAGGGCCTGCCGGGTGCGGGCGGCCACCTGTGCGGCGCTGGTGAAGCCGCGGGCGTAGAGGGCCTCGGCGATGGAGAAGCGCAGCGGCGCCGGGACGGCGGCGGCCAGCCGCATGAGGTCGTCGACCGTCGTGACCGCGGCCGCGAGCCACTGCCGCCCGCGCGGGTCCGCCGTGAACAGGGCGTTCCCGACGTCGGTCAGCGCTCCTTGGACGTGTTGTGGATCGTTGCCGCCGCCGAACACGAAGTCGGCCTGGGCGCGGGTGTGGTAGGCGGCGGTGAAGAGGTTGACCGGATCGCCGTCGGGCACGCGCAGCAGCGCGGGCGCGTCGGGGGCGTTCCCGGGGACGGGCCGCACCGTCGAGGCGAGGACGAAGAACTTGCGCACTTCCTGGATGAACGCCTGGAGCCGCTCGTCCGGGGAGCCGGGGCGGGTGAAGTCGGGCAGGTCGGCCGGCCAGGTCGGGGCGTCACGGAAGAACGCCTCCCACCGCGCGGCCTCGATGCGGGAGAGGGCGGGCGCGTCCGCGGGCCGCAGCCCGGTGCGGATCTTCGCACGGAGCGGGGTGTCGCCGGGCCGCACGACGTAGCCGCGTGTCAGCGCGGTCAGCACGAGATCGAGGTGACCGCTCGGGTGCGTCGTGACGACGGTGTCCCAGAACGCGGTGTCGATGTCGGCCTGGGGGACCGCGAGCCAGCCGGTGACCAGTGCCAGGACGTCGCCGGCCGCGGCGAGACGGGCCGGCTTGCCGGAGGTGTCCCCGAGGGCCCGCAGCCGGCGCACGGCCTGGGCGATGCCGACGGCGGGGGAGTCCGTGATCGGCGGCTGTCCGGCGGGGACCGGCGGCGGGGTGGCCGGCGGCTGCTCGGTGATCACTCCCGTGTCCTTGGCGGCCTTGAGCATGACGCGCAGCCGCTCCGCGTCCGCCAGGACGGCGGACCGGTAGCGCTGGTCGGCGTCGTAGGTGACGGGCAGGCCTGCCCCGAGCGCGTAGAAGTAGCGCGCGGGAACGGTGAACCGGGCGGCCGCGGGAAGGTCCGTCACCAGAGTGCGCGCCGTCGTGTACCGCTCGCCGGTGCCGGTCTGCCCCGGCAGCACGGGGAAGGTGAGGGCCGCTTCGGTGGCCGCCGTCGTCCGGGCCTCCGCGTCGACCGCCGTGGTGAGCGCCCAGACGTACGTGGTCAGGCGCTCGGCGTCCGCGTCGCCCTGGGCGTAGTACGCCGTGAGCCTGGCCTCGAACCGGCCGCGTTCGGCGTCGTCGGCCGTGCCGACGGGGGTGGTGTACAGCTTGCCCAGGTCGGTCGTGTCGGGCACGGGCAACGGCCGGAACTTCTGGTTCCAGATGATCTCGCGGGCCACGTGCCGGGCCTGCGGCACGCTGAGCCCCGTCAGGGACGGCGGCGCCCCGGGGTCGTGCCCCAGCACCCGGGCGACGGCGTTCAGCAGTCCGTCGTAGGCCGGCGGGCTGCCGTCGGCGGGGAGTTCGACGTACGCGTCGGCCGGGTCGATCTGGGCGTCTGCCGGGGGCAGGGCGAGGTAGAGCGAGGTCGGGCCGATGCCGGGGAACACACCGCGGTCGGCCGGGATCGCGCCGGTGGCCTCCGGGACGTTCATGAAGATGCGGCGGACGAGGATGACACCGCCGTCGCGTGACACCTCGATCCGCAGGTCCCGGGTGCCATGCTCGGGCCGGCCCGTGGGCGGATGCGGTGCGGCGACCTCGAAGAGCGCGGTGGCCGCGGCCAGCGGCTTGAACGCACCCGTCGGTGGCGGGCCGGTGAGGCGGAAGTGCTGGACGATGCCCGTGTCCGGGTCCGGCAGCTCCGGATGAGCCGGGTGCGGCGGAGCCACGTAACGGGCGGGACTGCCGATCTGGGTCTCGCCCGCCGCCGTGGACAGATCGACCACGCGGATCGTCAGCCCCTTCAGCGTCGAGGAGAAGACCGAACCCGAGACCGGGTCTCCGAGCGGGTGCAACCGAACCACGACCAGCGCCATCTGGACCTCCAGCGTCCCGGGTGGTACCGGGGAGATGTCGGCTCTCCACGCACGTCGGACTCTATCGGTGCAAGGGGGATGTCAGGCTATTTGTCTGAAAACTTGTCATTTCTAGCGATGATGAGCATGAATAGCCGGATTTAGTGTGCGTGATGAAATGGTTTGCCTATATCGGCACAGCGCTCCGGTCGTGCGGGGTCGCGCCATTGCAGCGCCATTAAATGGGACTGACAGATCATCATCATGGTGCTTATGATGCGGGGAATGAAGAACCTCTCCTCGTACGGAATGGGGGAATCGTTCGCGCAAGGTGAGTGCTGATGGCACATCACTTCGCGAACGACGTTCCCGCCCGCCTGTTGATGTGGCAGCGCGTGCGCGAGTACGCCGTGCCACTGTCCATGATCGAGTCCGCGACCGCACGGCGTGCGGTCGGTGACTGGGCGGGGGCCTGCGCCGCCGCCCGGATCGACGTCGACTTCGATCTGCGCGCCGTGCGCGACCGCCACGGCACCGATCTCGTCACCCGTCTCCGCGCGGACCTGCGCCGGCTGGCGCCGGATCTGCTGCGCTGGCACATGCCCCGGATCGCCCCCGACGGGCGGCTCCGGCCCGGCCTCACCCTCGCCCTGGCCCGTTACGCGCTCTCCGGCGCCCCGCCGTTGCACCTGGTGGTGCGAACACCGCCGGCCTGGGCGGACGCCGGACAGCGCATGTCGCTGGACCTGTGGGAGGAGTCCGGGAACGCCCCCGGACATCACCCGCACCCGCATCCCGACCGGCGTTTCCGGCTCGACCTGCACCGGCATCTCTGGGACTCCGGGCGGAGCGGTGAACTGGCGCGGCGGTGCCGCGCGGGCGGAGCACCGCCCTCGGCGCCGCCCGACCGGCCCCGCGCACCGGGCGGGCCGGTCCTGCCGGATCAGCTCGACCGGCCCACCGCCCACGCTCACTCCTGGGCATGGACGAACTGGGCCGCCGAGGCGGAGCTGCTGCTGCGGGCCGAGGGGCGCCCACGCGGTGCCTTCACCGTGCGGCTCGGCGCGCGGAGCCGCGCCGTGCTCGAACTCGTCGCCCCCGACGACAGCCATGCCCCGACATTCCGGCCGCTCCGCGAGGAACTGCCACCGCAGGAGGCCGCCGCGCTTCCGGTCCTGCCCGAGGCGGCGGCCAGGGTCCTTCCGGATCTGGTCCTGCTGCGGGCCGGTCTGCTCACGACCGACCGGCTGCATCCGCTCGTCGCCGCGGCGTGGGCGGCGTCCGGCCCGGTCACGGCGTCCGCCTGGGCGCCGGCGGCCGGCTCCGTTCCCGGACCCGGCGACCCGCACCGGGTGGAGTGCCGGGGCGAAGTCCACCGGATCGCGCTGCGCGACGGTGTGCTGACGGCGATCGATCACGACCCGGCCCAACTGCGCCGCGAGGAACTGCTGGTGGCGCTCGGCGGGCCGGCGCTGCCCTGCCTGCGGGCGATCGACCGGGTGCACCGCACCCCGGAGGCACTGCCCGCGGTCCGGGAGCGGCTCGGTCACGGTGACGTCGCCGGTGCCCTGGCCGTGGTCGAGGGCCTGCTCGGTCCGGGAGCGGTCCTGCGCGACGGGCCGCTCCGACGGGAACTGGAGTCGGCCGCGGCCCGCCGCGTCGACCACGGACTCTTCCGCTCGGGACTGGTCTCGGTGCACCCCGGTGCCGGTGCGGCAGGGGGCGGGAACACCACGGGCGGGGGGCACGCGGAGGCGGGCCACCGTCCCCGCCTCGACCGCCGTACGCCTCCCGCCGTGCGCCGCAAGCGGAGCAGCCGGGCCCGGCCCCGCACCGGCCTGGCCCGCTGACCGGGCCACCGGCCGCCTCCCACCCCGACCCCCGGGACACAGCGCGCGTTCCGCTCCCCACGCTTCCCACTCTCCCCACGACATCCGGACGGGCCGACCCGTTCCCTCATCCCACCCAAGGTGATGCCATGACTCCCAGCACGCTCCCGCCCGCCCCGCTCCCGGCCGCCGGCCCGCCCGCACCCCTGCCCGCCGACGGGTCCGGGACCGGCGCCCGACTTGCCGACGCGTCCGGGACCGGCGCCCGACTCGCTGACGGGTCCGGGACCGGTGCCCGACTCGCCGTCGCGGAGGACCTCCTGACCCTCCTGCGGACGACCACCACCGAGCCGCGCCCCGATGAGCAGCTCGAGGCGCTCGCCCTGGCCGTCGCGGCCGATCTGCCCGTGCTGCTGTGGGGCGAGCCGGGCATCGGCAAGACCGCGGCCCTGACACAGCTCGCCACCTCCCTCGATCTGCCGCTGACCACCGTGATCGCCAGCGTCCACGAGCCGACCGACTTCTCCGGGCTGCCCGTCGTGGGCGACGACCCGGCGGTGCGGGGGGTGCCGATGGCACCGCCGCAGTGGGCCGTGGACCTGGTGCGGGCCGGGCGGGGGCTGCTCTTCCTGGACGAACTCTCCACCGCCACCCCGGCCGTGCAGGCCGCGCTGCTCCGGGTCGTCCTGGAGCGGAGGGTCGGTGCGCTGCGACTGCCGCCGGGGGTGCGGATCGTGGCCGCCGCGAACCCGCGCGCGTCGGCGGCGGACGGGTGGGAGCTGAGCCCGCCGCTGGCCAACCGGTTCGTGCACCTGAACTGGGTGCACGACCGGGAGGTGGTGGTGCGCGGGCTGGGCGGGGTCTGGCCCCGTGCGGAGCTGCCCCGGCTGGTGCCGCAGCGGCTGCCGGAGGCGGTGACCTTCGCCCGGCGCGCGGTCTGCGGCTTCCTGGAGGCCCGGCCGACGCTGATCCACCGGCTGCCGAGCACCGAGACGCGACGCGGCGGCGCCTGGCCCTCGCCCCGGAGCTGGGAGGCCGCGCTGGCCCTGCTGGCCTTCGGCACGGCGGCCTCCGTCTCCCGGGAGGTGCTGGCACTGCTGGTGCGGGGCGTGGTGGGGGACGGGCCGGGACTGGAGTTCCTCGCACATCTGGACCGGATGGAACTGCCGGACCCGGAGACGCTGCTGGCCGATCCGGCCTCCGCCGAACTGCCGGTGCGGGGCGACCTGCGTCAGGCCGCGCTGGAGGCGGTGGTGGCCGCCGTCGGGGCGCGGCCGGAACGGCGGCGATGGGACGCGGGCTGGGCGGTGCTGGTCCGGGCGCTGGAGACCGGTGCCCCGGACCTGCTGGTCGCCCCCGCTACGGCGCTGGCCTCGCTGCGGCGCGACGACTGGGAGGTGCCGGAGGCGGTGGAGCGGCTGGCCGGGGTCGTCGGTCTCGCCCGGCGGGCCGACCAATCGGTGGGACGGGCCGTGGCGGGGGCCGGCGCCGGGCGTGCGGCGGGGGCGCGCCGATGACGGGGGCCGCGAAGCGCCCGGGCCCCCGCCCGCTGCCGCGCCCGATGTCCCGGCCCGCGCCCCCGCGCCCGGCGCGGGCCGCCCTGCCGAGGCCGCCGGCCGGCCCCGGCGGGCCGTACGACCGGCCCGTACTCCCGTTGGACACGGAGAAGTTGCTGGCCGCCCGGCTGCACGCGGTGAAGGTCCGCCCCTACCTCGCCGACGCGCTCTTCGCGCTGCACGTGGTGGAGGACCGGACGGTGCCGACGATGGCGGTGGACGCGCACTGGCGCTGCTACGTCTCCCCGGGCTTCGTGGCGCGCACCCCGGTGGAGGAGCTGGCCGGCGTCTGGGTGCACGAGGTCACCCACCTGCTCCGCGACCACCACGGCAGGGGCGAACGGTACGCGCGCCAGCACGGGGAGCACGGGCCGGGCGAGCGGCTGCGGCGCAACATCGCCGCCGACTTCGAGATCAACGACGACATCTACGGTGACGGTCTGCCCCTGCCCGCCGGGGCCGTGCTGCCGTCGCTGCTGCGGCTGCCCGACGGGCTACTGATGGAGGAGTACCTGCGGAGGGCGTCGATGTCCGGGCTCGCCACGGACCTGGCCTGGCTGGACTGCGGCAGTGGCGCCGACGGGCAGGACCGGCCGTGGGAGCTGGGGCCCTACGGGGCGCACGGGCTGAGCAGACAGCAGCGGGACGCCGTCCGCTTCCGGGTCGCCGAGGGGATCAAGGGCCGGCCGGGCGACGCTCCGCAGGGGTGGCGCCGGTGGGCGGACGAGGCGTTCCATCCGCCGCAGCCGTGGCGGCAGTTGCTGGGGGCGGCGGTCCGCTCGGCGGCGGGTGCGCCGGGAGTGGGCGAGAACCACAGCTTCCGGCGTCCGTCCCGGCGTTCGGCAGGTGTCCCCGGGGTACTGCTGCCGAGCCTGCGCCGTACGCCGCCCCGGGTCCGCGTCGTGATCGACACCTCCGGGTCGGTGAGCGACGCCGAGCTGGGCGGCGCGCTGCTGGAGGTGGCGGCGATCTCGCGGGCGGTGGGCGGGCGGCGCGACCTGGTGTCGGTGATCTCGTGCGACGCGGCGGCCGGGGTCGCCGTCCCGCTCTGCCGCGCCGAGAACATCGAACTGGTCGGGGGCGGGGGAACGGACCTGCGCTCCGGTTTCGCCCGGGCGCTCCGCTCCCGGCCCCGCCCGGACGTGATCGTCGCCCTGTCGGACGGGCAGACCCCGTGGCCCGCCGAGCAGCCGCCCTGCCGTACCGTCGTCGGTCTCTTCCCCCGTCCCGCCCGTTTCGTGGACGAGGAGAACGCCGACTACGTCCCGGACGTCCCGCCGCCCTGGGCGCGTGTCGTGACCATCGGCTGAGGCAGCGCGGTGGCGTGTCGTCGCCACCCGGTCACCTAGGGTCGGCGGCCTCCTCGGGGGTGCGGTCGACCGCTCAGGGACGCCAGCCGTACTGCGCGGGGATGCGCACGTCCCCGCCGAGTTCGCGAGCCGCGCGCCGGGCCCAGGTGGGCTCGCGCAGCAGCTGACGGCCGATCAGCACCGCGTCGGCGTCGCCGGCGGCGAGGATCTTCTCCGCTTGTTCGGGCTCGGTGATCTCGCCGACGGCCGCCACCGGCATGTCCGTCTCGCGCCGGACCCGGCCGGCGAAGGGCACCTGGTAGTTCGGGCCGACCGGGATGGTGACCCGGGCCGCGTTGCCGCCGGTGGAGACGTCCATGAGATCCACACCGTGCTCGGTGAGGACACGGGCGAGGGCGACGGTCTCGTCGGGGGTCCAGCCGTCCTCCTCCAGCCAGTCGGTGGCCGAGACACGGAAGAACAGCGGGAGGTCGTCCGGCCAGACCTCACGGACGGCGTCGACGACCTCGACGGCGAACCGGATGCGGTTGTCGAAACTGCCGCCGTAGGCGTCGGTGCGGCGGTTGCTGTGCGGGGAGAGGAAGTTGCCGATCAGGTAGCCGTGGGCGCCGTGGACCTCGATGACCTGGAAACCGGCGGCGAGGGCGAGGCGGGCCGAGGTGCGCCACCGGTCGACGATCTCGTGTATCTCCTCGACGGTCAGTTCGTGCGGGACCTTCAGGCCCGGGTACGGTTCGGCGCTGGGACCGACCGGCTGCCAGCCGTGCTCGTCAGGGCCGACCGGACGGTCGCCTTCCCAGGGCCGGCTGGTGGAGGCCTTACGGCCCGCGTGGGCGAGCTGGATGCCGGGGACCGTGCCCTGGCTCTTGAGGAACTCGGTGATCCGGCGCAGCCCACCGGCCTGCGTCTCGTTCCACAGCCCGAGGTCGTACGGGGAGATCCGGCCCTCGGGCGAGATGCCGGTGGCCTCCAGGACGATCAGCCCGGTGCCGCCCGCCGCGCGTGCTCCGTAGTGCTGGAAGTGCCAGTCCGTGGCCACCCCCTCCGCAAGGCCCGTGGGCGCGGCGGAGTACATGCACATCGGGGGCATCCACACCCGGTTGGGGATCGTCACGGAACGCAGCGCGTAGGGCTCGAACAGGGAACTCAAGTACATCTCCGGACAGTTGGGGGGATCGAGCGGTGCCGGGGACTGGTCATCCCCGGTCGCCGAGTCTTGCGTGCGGCGATATTATCGCGACGCATATACCTTCGTTCACAATATACGGCGTAAGCAAGTAAAGTGCCAAACGTTGCGAGGCCGGGTGGTCCCGGAGTCCGGGCGCCGGTACCACCCGGCTGGTGCGAACACGCCGTCCGTCGCGCGCCGTCTTCGCACGCCGTCCGTCGCCGGCGCTAGAAGTTCTGCACGCCGACCCAGTTGATGTGGAAGCCCCACTCCTGGGCCTTCTCCACGGTGAGGCGGTCGTTGGGGTCGATCTTCTTCAGGTAGACGCGGAAGCCGGAGTGGGTCGGCGAATACACCGCGGACGAACCGGTCACGGTCCAGTGGGTGCCGTTCCCGCCCAGCGAGAGGACGTAGACCGGCGTGTCGAAGGACGCGCTGAACCCCGCCGACGACGTGTCGACGTCCAGGTAGATCCCCCCTCCCTCCTCGTACTTCTGCCAGCCCTGGCCCGACCGGGTCCTGCCCGCGCCCGTGATGCTCGGCATCTCTCCTCCTGGTCGTCCGTGCGGTCGAAACAGTGATTTCACGGTATGGGTAGACGATGTCCACATACGCTTTCACCTGGCAAAACACGTCGAACGGGTGATGCCGTGGCACGCCGTCCCGGTGCGCGCCGCCCGAAGGGGGCCGGGACCGGCGCGGGTGTCGGCTTCCACGACGGTCAGGGCACCCGCGGCCACCAGACCCCACGGCTGGAGCAGCACCGTCCGCCGGTGGGCGGAACCGCCGGGTGCCACGGACTCCGCCTTCGCCCACCCTGGAACCGGAAGGGAGCACTCGATGGAGACGTCCGTACGGGGCCCGTCGGTGGCCGGGATGCGGCCGCGACGCGCGGGCACCGCGACCGTCGGCGTCTGATGCCGCCCGAGAACGCCGGCAACGGCCGAGGACGACCGCCCGGCCGGCCCGGCGGGGCGCAGCACGCTCCCGGCACGCGTCGCCGGGCCCTCTCCGTGACGAGCCCGTCCTGGTGGCGTGGCCGGACGCGTGAGGTGGCTGCCCGGGCCACAGCCCTCCACGCCCGTCTCGAGGCCCGGCTGCCGGTGATCACGCGGCTCGTGGACCGCATGATGTCGGTGAACATCCTCGATTCCGCCACCCGCCTGGCGGCCCAGTGCTTCCTGACCGCGGTGCCGTTGCTCTTCGTCGTCGGCGCGTACGCTCCGACGGCGGTGCAGGAACAGCTCATCGCCTCGGTGAGTGCCGTCTTCGGCCTGACCGGGGACGCGGAAGCCCAATTGCAGCAGGCGTTCCAGCCCCCGAACGACGATCTCCAGCAGGCCACCGGCGTGGTCGGCGGACTGATGGTGCTGCTCTCGGCCACCGCCGTGAGCCGCGCGATGCAGCGGCTGTGCAAGCGGGCCTGGGCCATACCCCGGGCCGGGACGCGCATCGCTGCCTGGCGGTGGCTGGCCTGGATCCTCCTCTGGCTCGGGTTCCTGCTCCTGCAGGGGCCGCTGCGCGACGGGTTCGGCCTGGGAGCGTGGCTGGGCGTACCGATCGTCCTCGTGACCCAGACGGTTCTGTGGTGGTGGACGCAGCACCTCCTGCTGGGCGGACTCATCCGCTGGGCGCCCCTTCTGCCGGGTGCCGTCATCACGGCGGTCGCGGTCGCCGGCCTGTCCGTCACCGCGCACTTCTACATGCCCCGGGCCCTCGGCCGGGCGCTGGCCGACTACGGCTCCGCGGGTTCGGTCTTCGTCCTGCTCTCCTGGCTGATCGTGGTGTGCGTGGCCATCGCCGTCGGCATCACCACGGGTGCCGTGCTCTCCGGGGAACCCTTCCTGGCGGGCCGCCTCGGCACCCCGGAGTCTCGGGATCGCACCGGATAGCGGAGGAGAAGCCCGAGGCCTACTTGAACACGTTCAAAAATGGGGGCTACGCTGATCCGGAGCAGAGCCGAGGGGGTTCGATGAAGGTAGTGCTGCCCGGGGGAACCGGACAGGTGGGCACGATCCTCGACCGTGCGCTGACGGCGGCCGGCCACGAGGTCACGGTCGTGACCCGGCGACCCGTGCGGGCGCACGACATCGGCTGGGACGGGGCCACGCTCGGCCGCTGGGCCGCGGCGGTCGACGGCTGCGATGTCGTGATCAACCTGGCCGGGCGCAGCGTCTCCTGCCGCTACACCGCCGAGAACCTGCGGGCCATGATGGACTCCCGGGTGGATTCGGCGCGGGTGGTCGGCGAGGCGATCGCCGCCGCCGCGCGGCCACCGCGCGTCTGGCTCCAGATGAGCACGGCGACGGTCTACGCCCACCGCTTCGACGCGGCGCACGACGAGGCCACCGGAGTGATCGGCGGCTCGGAGGCCGCAGTGCCGGACCACTGGGCGTACAGCGTCCGGATCGCGGAGAACTGGGAGCGGGCGCAGGCCGAGGCGCCGACCCCCGCGACCCGCAAGGTGGCGCTGCGCTCGGCGATGGTCATGAGCCCGGATCGCGGCGGTGTGTTCGACGTGCTGTCGCGGCTGGCACGGCTCGGGCTGGGCGGGCCGGTGGCCGGCGGCGCGCAGTACGTCTCCTGGATCCATGACGAGGACTTCGTGCGCGCGGTGGAGTTCCTGATCGCCCGGGACGACCTCGAGGGACCGGTGAACCTCGCCTCGCCCGGCCCCCTTCCGCACCGCGACTTCATGCGGGCGCTGCGCACGGCCTGGGGCGTCCCGGTGGGGCTGCCGGCGACGCGCTGGATGGCCGAGCTGGGGGCGTTCGCGCTGCGCTCGGACACGGAGCTGCTGCTGAAGAGCCGTCGGGTGGTGCCGGGCCGGCTGCGCGCGGCCGGGTTCGCCTTCACGCATCCCGAGTGGGGCAGGGCCGCCATGTCCCTCGTACGGCGGGCCAGGCTGGTGCGCGGGGCATCGGGGCGGGCCCGCGCACCGAGCGGACACGCCGTGTAGACGGCCACACGGGCAGCAGGCGACTGCGAGAGCAGGCGACCGCGTCCGCAGGGCGTGCGGGGCGGGGAAGGCGAACATCTCCTGCCCGGCGACCTCGACACGCCGTTCGTGCCGCTCGGCCAGGAGCGTCTGGACGGCGGCGGCGTGGCTCATGCGGACCCGGTGGCCGATGACCGCCCACGCTGCCGCCTCGTCCCGCAGCGGCGTGACATCGCGCGTGCCCGCCGCCACGAGCTGCTCGCGCAGTGCGTCGGCGTCCGTGGTGCGCAGCCACAGCAACCACAGCGCCACGCCCGGACCGGGGCGCGTGGCGCCGTCCAGGTCGGTGCCCGGCAGCGGCTCGCGGACGGCGAAGGGGATCGGGCTGGTGGCGAAGACGACCGCGTGGGGCGGTGCGGAGGGCGCTTGTCGCAGCCCGAGGTGTTCCTCGAAGAAGGCGGCCGCGGCGGGCACGTCCCGCACCAGCGGAGCGATGAATCCCGGCGCGGCGGCTGACAGCCCTTCTGGCCGGCCTCGACGCCATGGCCGAGGCGCTCGACGAGTGACCCGGCTCCAAGGTGAGGAGCCGGTGGGCGTGGTCCGGCCGGCCGTCGGGACGGTACGCCAGGGTCTCCCGGCACCCCGGGGCCTTCGAGCCGTGAAGGCCCCGCCGGTGCGGGTGAGTTGTCGATTTCATAGGCGCGTACCCGACTGATTATGATCTTGGTCATGTCTGTGCAGAACTCTGACAGAACCCTGTCCCGCAAACAGAGGCTTCAGGAGAAGCAGCGCCGCCAGCTGGCGGTGGTCGACACGGTGGACAAGGCCGAGGCCAAGGTCCGCAAGGCGGAGGTCGAACTGGCCATAGCCGTCACCGAGGCCGTGCAGGTGTTCGGCGACGAGCAGTCCGCGTCCGAGGGGCTCGACATGCCCCTCGAAACGGTCCGGCGCTTTCTCGTCATGGCCCGGGGCCAGGAGGCCGCCGCTGCCGACACCGTCGCCGGGGCCGCCGGCACACCCTGAAGACGACACGGCCGTGCTCCGCGTCGAGCGGGCCCCCTTCGTGCCGCCCCGGGCCGGGACCGGCGCGTAGCCGCGGTTGTTCCTCAACGGCCCGTGTGAGAACGCTTATGGGCTCGGTGACGCCGGCTCTTTCGGTCTTCTGTCGCCGCGCGCCCGTACCCTGATCCAGGGGATCCGGCACCGGCTGGGAGACGAGCACCGGGTGACCGGGAGCGCCGCGCACGGCTGACCGGCCGGTACGTCCCCGAGAACGGCCGGCACCCGAGGACCGGTGACGTGCGGGCCGGTTCTCGCCCGGAACGGAACACCGCTGAGGTCGTGGGTCCGTGCCCGCCGTGGCCCGGGGCCCGGGGTCCGACAGAAAGGGGCGCGCAGCCTTGCAGATCAGGGACGACCAGAGCACGGACTGGATCCGCCGCTACCGGCCCTCGCCGGACAGCGACGTCCGGCTCGTCTGCTTTCCGCACGCCGGCGGTGCGGCCACCTATTTCCACCCCGTCGCGAGGGCCCTCGCCCCCGACACCGACGTGGTGGCCCTGCAGTACCCCGGCCGGCAGGACAGGTTCCATGAACCGTGCGTCACGGACCTCGAAGTCCTGGCCGACCGTCTGGCCGAACAGATCACGGCGCTCAGCGAGAAGCCCACCGTTCTCTTCGGCCACAGCATGGGGGCGGCGCTCGCGTTCGAGACCGCCGTACGCCTGGAGGCGGCCGGTGTGAACCCGCCCCGCGCCGTCGTCGTCTCGGGCCGCCGCGCACCGTCCGTCCACCGCGACGAGCAGGTGCACGAACAGGACGACGACGGCATCATCGCGGAACTGCGATCCCTGAACGGCACCGACTCCGCCGTCTTCGGCGACGAGGAACTGCTGAGCCTGGCCCTGCCCGCGATCCGGGGCGACTACACGGCCATCGAGACCTACACCTGCCCCGTCGGCCGGCGGCTGCGCTGCGGCCTCACCGTGCTGACCGGCGACGGTGACCCGAGGACGACCATCGAGGAGGCCGGCGCGTGGCAGACCCACACTCAGGGACCGTTCCGTGTGCGGGTCTTCAGCGGAGGCCACTTCTTCCTCGCCGACCACCGGGAAGCCGTGAACGAGATCCTCGTCGGCTGTCTTCACCACGCCCGGACCGCCGGTGCCGCGGGCCCCGGCGGTTGAGGTGCCGTGTCGCGGGCCGGGCCGCCCGCCGCCATGAGCGCACGAGCACGTGCCCACGAGCGCACGCGCACGGACGCCGTACGGCGCGACCGCCGCTCACCGCATGTCTGCGTCACGGCGGTGCGCACGAGCCGGCCGGTGCGTTCGGTGATCCACCGGCGGGCCGGCAACCCGTCCTGGTTCTGTGGCTTTTCCTCCGCCGGGGGTAGACGACGATCACATCCGGACGACGATCACATCCGGACGTCGATCGCCGAAGGAGGCGCGTCATGAACAAGGGCACACAGATCACGGGTGCGGCCCGCGAGGAACTCGCGCGGGAGATGAAGAAGCAGTACGTGGACGGACTGTCCATACGGGCCATCGCCGAAGCGCACGGACGGTCGTACGGTTTCGTCCACCGTGTGCTCACCGAGGCGGACGTCCCCCTGCGCAGCCGGGGCGGGGAGCGTCCGCACCGACGGCTCGAAGAGGCCCGCGGTTCACGACGGTGACGACGGTGCCGCCTCCGGCCGGGTGACCGCGAACGCCGTGGCGTCCGCGGCGACGAAGCCGGGGTGAACGAACACCCGGCCACGACGCCTCCCCTGCACCCGCCGGGCAGGTCTCCCTGCCCGGCGCGCCGCGTCCCGATCCGCCCACCGAGCCCGCACCGCACCGGGCCCACCGGGCAGGTACGCCTTCGCACGGGCCGGCACCGGTTCACCCGTCCGGCCCCCGGCCGCTCGCGTGCGCCACCGGGGCGCGGTGTGGTGAGCGCGGGTGCCGTCGGTGTCCGTGACCTGACCGAGGCCCGGCGCTCGGCCTGGAGGAGGACGACACATGCGCATATCCGGACCGACGGCGGGCCGTCGGAGACGGGCCGCGGTCATCGCCGCCGCACTGAGCTGCTCGGCGGCGCTGACCGGACCGCACCTCGCCGCGGCGGACGGCGTCCCGACACCCACGGTGCCCGCCCCCGCGTTGCACTGGCGGCCCTGCCCCGAGGACGGGCAGTACGACTGCGCGACCGCGAAGGTGCCGCTGGACCACGGCGACCCGCACGGCCGCACCATCGACCTGTCGGTCGTCAGACGTAAGGCCACGCAGCCCGGACGGCGCATCGGCACCCTGTTCTTCAACCCCGGCGGCCCCGGCGGGCCGGGAACGGTCCAGATGCCGCAGAACTACGCGCGCTTCCCGCAGGAGGTGCGGGAGCGGTTCGACATCGTCAGCTGGGACCCGCGCGGGGTCGGCAACAGCACGGCCGTGAACTGCTTCGCGACCCCCGAGGAGGCCCAGGCGTGGCTCGCCGGGAAGCCCGCCGGATTCCCGGTCGGCGCGCGGGAGCGGGACGCCTGGATCGCCGCGTACCGCGAACTGGGCCGCCGTTGCGAGCAGCGCGACCCCGCGCTCCTGCGCCATGTGTCGACCGCCGACTCCGCTCTCGACCTCGACCAGCTCCGCCGGTCGGTGGGCGAACCGAAACTCACCTACCTGGGGATCTCCTACGGAACGATCCTCGGCGCCACCTACGCCGGACTCTTCCCCGAGAAGATCCGTGCCCTGGTCCTCGACAGCAACATCGCCCCCTCGGCCTGGACGGGCGGTGCCGGCGACGCCTCCCGCCTTCCGACCTTCCTGCGCATGGGCTCGGACCGTACCGCGGCGGCGACCCTGGACCGGTTCCTCACCCTGTGCGGATCCACCACCACGGCGGCCTGTGCCTTCTCGGCCGGCGGCCCGGACGCGACCCGGGACAAGTTCGACCGGCTGATGCGGCGCCTGCGGGAGCGCCCGGTCGACACCTGGACCTACGCCAGGACCGTGGCGGACACGATCAACGGTCTCTACGTCGTTCACCCCGGATGGACGGAACTCGCCGCCCGTCTCCAGGCGTTGTGGGAAGACCACGTCCCGGGGCCCTCCGCCCCCCTGCCCGTGCCCCCGCTCCCCGTCCCGTACACCGGCGACGAGCAGGCGTCCGCCGTGTTCTGCGGCGACAGCCCCAACCCACGCGACCCCGGTGTCTTCCACGCCCTGGGGGAGGCCGGTGCCGGGGGGCACGCCGGACGGTTCTGGACCTGGGCGGCGGAGCCGTGCGCCACCTGGCCCGCCACGGCCGCCCACCGGTACACCGGCCCGTGGGACAAGCCGACGGCGAACCCCGTCCTGGTGATCGGCACCGTCCACGACCCCTCGACGCCCTACTCGAACGCGCAGGCCATGGCCGGGGAACTGGCCGACGCCCGCCTGCTCACCAACACCGGATACGGACACACCGCGCTGCTCAACCCCAGCAGCTGCGTCAACACCCACGCCGGCCGTTACCTCATCGAGGGCACGCTCCCGCCGCCCGGAACGACGTGCGCACAGGACCAGGCACCCTTCTCCGCCTCCAAGCCCCGCGGCGGCATCGACGCCGGCGGTGGCGGGACGGCCGGGAGCGTCCCGGACCGGCCACGGCTCAGCGGCCCGGGCACCCGCTGACACCCACCGGACCGCGCGATCGTCGTGCCCCCGGCGCCGAGGCGTCGCCGGTCGCCCGTGCGCAAGGACGGGGCTCTAAGCTCACTCGGTGATCACCGACGACAAGCCGCTCGACGAACTCGCCCGCGCCTGGGACGAGATACGCGAGGAGTACGACGACGCGCGCAACGACGCGTACGACCGGACGGTCCTGGACTGCGCCGCGAGACTCGTCGCCGACCCCGCCGGGGAGTCGGCCCACGTGTGGACGATCGGTCTGCTGATGACGGCCCCCTATCTCGCCTGGGCGCCGGGCGACGGCGTCGTGCCGAAGGCCAGGGCAGCCCTGGAGGCGGCCGACGCCGCCCTGCGCGACCGGCCGTGCGAGCACGGGACGCACCCCTTCCGGGAGCATGAGGCCGAGTACGACGCCGACCTCGCCGAGCAGTTGCGCACCCTTTCCGACGGTGAAACATCGCCAGGCAGTCGCTGAGCGCTCTGGGCGCCCGGCGCGACGAACTCCTGGGCCGTGGCCAGGACGGGACCCGCGGCTAGAGGGCGATCCGGACAGGGGGCCGGGGCCCGAGGTATGTCCAGGGAGTAGGAGTACATCGGCTGACGCGTCCGGCCGAGGCCGGCCGGGCGACCTGGTACGGGACTGCCGGAGTGAACCGCAGGGGCGCCGGCCCTCAGGACGTGGCCGCCGCCGGCAGGTCCGGCTGCTCCGGCCGCCGCCGCGGTGTCGTCCGTACGGAGAGCACCATCGTGAGGCCACCGCCGGGCGTGTCCTCGGCGTGCAGGGTGCCGCCGAGCGCCTCGGTGAAGCCGCGCGCCACCGCGAGGCCGAGACCGACGCCGACACCGCGCGGCGCGTCCCCGTAGCGCTGGAAGGGCTCGAAGATGCGGTCCTTGGCCTCGTCCGGGACGCCGGGCCCCCGGTCGACGACGCGCACCTCGACCCGGTCGGCGAGGGCGCTCGCCGACACCAGGACCGTCGCACCCGGCGGGCTGTACTTGACGGCGTTCTCGACGACGTTGGCGACCGCCCGCTCCAGCAGTCCCGTGTCGACGTGGACCATGGGCAGCGTCTCGGGGATGTCCAGTTCCACGCTGTCCTCGGGCACCCCGCCGAGCGCCATGGGCACGACCTCGTCGAGGTCGGTCTCGCGGAAGACCGGGGCGACCGTGCCGGTCTGCAGACGGGACATGTCCAGCAGGTTGCCGACCAGGTGGTCGAGCCGGTCGGCGCCCTCGTCGATGGCAAGGAGCAGATCCGCCCGGTCCTGTTCGGACCACTCGACGTCGTCGGAGCGGAGTGAGGAGACCGCGGCCTTGATCCCGGCGAGCGGGGTGCGCAGATCGTGGCTCACGGCGGCGAGCAGCGCGGTCCGCATGCGGTTGCCCTCGGCCAGTTCCCCGGCCCGCTCGGCCTCGCGCCGCAGGCGCTGGCGGTCCAGGACCACGGCGGCCTGCGCGGCGAACGCCGCCAGCACCCGCCGGTCGGCGGCGGGCAGCACCCGGCCGCGCAGGGACAGGGCCATGTGGTCACCGACCGGCACGTCGACGTCCGCGTCCTCCGGGACCTCCGCGGGCCGGGCGCCCACGCTGCCGGCGCGGGTCCAGGGAGCCGTCTCACCGGTCCGCTCCAGCAGCGCCGCCGACTCCATGCCGAAGGTCTCGCGGACCCGCTCCAGCAGCGCCTCCAGCGTGGTCTCCCCGCGCAGGACGTTCCCCGCGAGGAAGGAGAGGATCTCCGACTCGGCCCGCAGCCGCGCCGCCTGGTCGGTGCGCCGGGCCGCGAGGTCCACCACCGAGGCCACCGACACGGCGACCCCGACGAAGACCACGATGGCGACGATGTTCGTCGGGTCGGCGATCGTCAGGGTGCGGACGGGCGGGCTGAAGTACCAGTTGAGCAGCAGCGAGCCCACCACCGCGGAGGCCAGCGCCGGGAAGAGCCCGCCCAGCAGGGCCGCCGCCACTGTCAGCGTCAGGAACAGCAGCATGTCGTTGGCGAGGCCGACGTCCGGCGCGACGCCGGTGAGGAGCCAGGTGAGCAGGGCGGGGCCGAGCACGCCGACGAGCCAGCCCCACACGACCCGGGACCGCCCCAGGCGTGCCCCGCGCGCCACCGGCAGTCCGCGGCCCTTGCCCACCGCGTCGTGCGTCACGAGGTGGACGTCGAGATCGGGACCGGACTCGCGGGCGACCGTGGCACCGACCCCCGGTCCGAGGACGTACTGCCAGCCCTTGCGGCGGGAGGCGCCCAGCACTATCTGGGTGGCGTTGGCGCCCCGGGCGAAGTCGAGCAGGGCGGCCGGGACGTCGTCGCCGACGACGTGGTGGAAGGTGCCGCCGAGGTCCTCGACCAGGGTGCGCTGGACGGCCAGTTCCTTCGGCGAGGCGGCGGTGAGGCCGTCGCTGCGGGAGATGTAGACGGCCAGCACCTCACCGCCGGCGCCCTTCTCCGCCAGGCGGACGGCGCGCCGGATCAGCGTCCGGCCCTCGGGACCCCCGGTCAGGCCGACCACGATCCGCTCCCGCGAGCCCCAGATGGCCGATACGTGGTGCTCGCTGCGGTACTCGTTGAGGTACTCGTCGACCCGGTCGGCCACCCACAGCAGCGCCAGCTCCCGCAGAGCGGTCAGGTTCCCGGGCCGGAAGTAGTTGGACAGGGCCGCGTCGACCTTGTCCGGCCGGTAGACGTTCCCGTGGGCCATACGGCGGCGCAGGGCCTCCGGGGACATGTCGACCAGCTCGATCTGGTCGGCGCGCCGCACCACCTCGTCGGGGACGGTCTCGCGCTGCCGCACCCCCGTGATCGACTCGACCACGTCGCCCAGCGACTCCAGGTGCTGGATGTTCACGGTGGAGACCACGTCGACGCCTGCGGCGAGCAGCTCCTCCACGTCCTGCCAGCGCTTGGTGTTGCGGGAGCCGGGCACGTTGGTGTGGGCGAGCTCGTCGACCAGGGCGACGGCGGGGGAGCGCCGCAGGACGGCGTCCACGTCCATCTCGGTGAAGGTGGCGCCCCGGTACTCGATCTCCTTGCGCGGGATCTGCTCCAGGCCGTGCAGCATCACCTCGGTGCGCGGCCGGTGGTGGTGCTCCACGAAGGCGGCCACGCAGTCGGTGCCCCGTTCGACCCGGCGGTGCGCCTCCGACAGCATCGCGTACGTCTTGCCGACGCCGGGTGCCGCACCGAGGAAGATCCTGAGCCTGCCGCGTGCCATGTCATCCCTCGAAGCGGTAGCCCATGCCGGGCTCGGTGATCAGATAGCGGGGGTGGGAGGGGTCCGTCTCCAGTTTGCGGCGCAACTGGGCCATGTAGACCCGCAGATAGTTGGTCTTCTTGCTCTGCGGGAAGCCCCAGACCTCCTTCAGGAGGTGCTGCTGCGTGATCAGCCGGCCCGGATTGGTCACCAGGATCTCCAGCAGATGCCACTCGGTCGGGGTCAGCCGCACGTCCCGGCCGTCCCGGACGACCTTCTTGGCCAGCAGGTCGACGCTGAAGCCCTCCGTCTCCACCAGCGCCGTCTCGGAGGTGACCGGTGTGTCCTCGCTCCGGCGGACGGCGGCGCGCAGCCGGGCCAGCAACTCGTCCATGCTGAAGGGCTTGGTGACGTAGTCGTCGGCGCCGGCGTCGAGCGCGGCCACCTTCTCGTTGGACGCCTGGCGGGCCGACAGGACCAGGATCGGCACGCGGCTCCAGCCCCGCAGGCCCCGGACGACGTCGACGCCGTCCATGTCGGGCAGGCCGAGGTCGAGCAGGACCACGTCGGGCTGACGCGCGGCGGCGAGCCGCAGGGCCGTGGCCCCGTCGGGGGCGGCGTCCACGTCGTAGTGACGTGCCTGCAAGTTGATGACGAGGGCCCGAACGAGCTGCGGGTCGTCCTCCACCACGAGCACCCGGGTCATAGGTGTGTGTCTCTCCTGTCTCACGTCGGGCCGTGCGGGCCGGATGCGGGGCGACCGGCTCCATGACGGCGGGAGCCGGCGGTGCCGGGATGACTCCCGAGCCGCCGGCTCCCGTGGGGTGTGAAGCCGTCACGGCTTCGCCGCTACGAGGTTCTTGAGCGCGATGTTGAGTTCCAGGACGTTCACCCGGGGCTCGCCCAAGAAGCCCAGGGTACGGCCCTCGGTGTGGTCCTCGACCAGCCGCTCCACCCGGGCGGCGGACAGGCCGTTCCTCGCGGCGACGCGGTGGACCTGGAGGTCGGCGTAGGCCGGGGAGATGTCCGGGTCCAGGCCGGAACCGGAGGACGTCACCGCGTCGGCGGGAACGTCGGACGGCTCGACCGTCCAGCCGGGGACGGAGTTGTCCCTGACGACGGCGGCCTGGGCGGCCTCGACCTGCCGGACCAGATCCTGGTTGCCGGCGGACAGGTTGGTGGCGCCGGACAGCAGCAGGTCGTACCGCGTGTTGACGCTGTTGGCGCCGAGGCCGTTCGCCGGGCGGCCCTGGAACCACCTCAGGTCCGCGTCCGGTGTCCGCTGCCCCTTCTCCAGCGGCAGGTTGTACGACTGCCCGATCAGGGAGGAGCCGACGACCCTGCCGTCCGCCACGATCTCGGAGCCGTTCGCCTTGTCGTGGAACAGCCCCTGGGCGATGCCGGTGACGGCCAGTGGGTAGAGGACACCGGTCACCAGGGTCAGCACGAGGAGGGCGCGCAGGCCCGCCCCGAGCAGCCGGGCGGTGTTCATGACCGAGTTGTTCATGGTGATCAGCCGATCCCGGGGACGAGGGAGACGAACAGGTCGATGATCTTGATGCCGGCGAAGGGCGCGATCAGCCCGCCCAGGCCGTAGACGGTCAGATTGCGCCGCAGCATCCGGTCGGCACTGACCGGCCGGTACCGCACGCCCCTCAGGGACAGCGGCACCAATGCGACGATGACCAGCGCGTTGAAGACGACGGCCGACAGGATGGCGGAGTCCGGCGAGGACAGCCCCATGATGTCGAGCCTGTCCAGGCCCGGGTGGACGGCCGCGAACAGCGCCGGGATGATCGCGAAGTACTTCGCGACGTCGTTGGCTATGGAGAACGTCGTCAGCGCACCGCGCGTGATCAGCAACTGCTTGCCGATCTCCACGATCTCGATCAGTTTCGTCGGATCGGAGTCGAGGTCGACCATGTTGCCGGCCTCCTTGGCGGCCGACGTCCCCGTGTTCATCGCCACACCGACGTCCGCCTGGGCCAGCGCGGGCGCGTCGTTCGTGCCGTCCCCGGTCATCGCGACCAGCTTGCCGCCCGCCTGCTCACGCTTGATCAGCGCCATCTTGTCCTCGGGGGTGGCCTCCGCGAGGAAGTCGTCGACGCCGGCCTCCTCGGCGATCGCCCTGGCCGTCAGCGGGTTGTCGCCCGTGATCATGACGGTCTTGATGCCCATGCGGCGCAGCTCCTCGAACCGCTCGCGCATGCCCTCCTTGACGACGTCCTTCAGGTGGACGACCCCCAGGACGCGCGCGCCCCGCTCGTCGTCCACCGCGACCAGCAGCGGAGTACCACCCGCCTCGGAGATCCGGCGGGCGGTCCGGTCCGCGTCCTCGGCGACGTCGCCGCCCCGCTCCTCCACCCAGGCGATGACGGAGGCGGTGGCGCCCTTGCGGACCTTGCGCCCGTCGACGTCCACGCCCGACATCCGGGTCTGGGCGGTGAACTCGATCCACTCGGCGTGCGCGAGCTCTCCCTGGTGGCGCTCGCGCAGCCCGTACCGCTCCTTCGCCAGGACGACGACGGAGCGGCCCTCGGGCGTCTCGTCGGCCAGCGAGGAGAGCTGGGCCGCGTCCGCGAGCTCCGCCTCCGTCGTGCCGCGCACCGGTACGAACTCTGCGGCCCGGCGGTTGCCGAGGGTGATCGTGCCGGTCTTGTCGAGCAGCAGGGTCGACACGTCGCCCGCCGCTTCTACGGCCCTGCCGGACATGGCCAGGACGTTGCGCTGCACCAGACGGTCCATGCCCGCGATGCCGATCGCGGACAGCAGCGCGCCGATGGTGGTCGGGATCAGGCACACCAGCAGGGCGACCAGCACCACCATCGACAGGTGGGCACCGGCGTGCTCCGCGAAGGGCGGCAGCGTGGCGCACGCGAGCAGGAAGACGATGGTCAGCGACGCCAGCAGGATGTTCAGCGCGATCTCGTTCGGTGTCTTCTGCCGGGCCGCCCCCTCGACGAGGCTGATCATCCGGTCGATGAACGTCTCGCCGGGCTTCGTCGTGATCGTGACGACGATGCGGTCGGACAGCACCTTCGTGCCGCCGGTGACCGCCGAGCGGTCGCCTCCGGACTCACGGATGACCGGCGCCGACTCACCGGTGATCGCCGACTCGTCGACGGACGCGACGCCCTCGACGACGTCGCCGTCCCCGGGGATGACGTCCCCGGCCTCGCAGACCACCCGGTCGCCGATCCTCAGCTCGGTGCCGGGGACCCGCTCCTGCGAGCCGTCGCTGAGCAGCCGGCGGGCGACCGTGTCCGTCTTGGCCCGGCGCAGGGTGTCGGCCTGCGCCTTGCCGCGGCCCTCGGCGACCGCCTCCGCCAGATTGGCGAAGACGACGGTCAGCCACAGCCAGGCGCTGATCGTCCAGCCGAACCAGTCACCGGGGTTCCCGAAGGAGAAAAGGGTCGTCAGGACCGAGCCGACCCACACCACGAACATCACGGGTGACGTGACCATCACCCGCGGGTCGAGTTTGCGCACCGCCTCCGGCAGGGACCTGATCAGCTGCGCGGGGTCGAAGAGGCCCGCTCCGACGCGGCCCTCGGCGGGTGGCTGTTCGACGGTGACGTCGCCGTGCGGCGCCCGGGCGGGAGTGACTGTGGACATGGAGTCCTCTGGATTCTCGGTACGGGTGGCCATCACGCCAGCCCCTCGGCGAGCGGGCCCAGGGCGAGCGCCGGGAAGTAGGTCAGACCGGTGACGATCAGCACCGTGCCCACCAACAGGCCGGTGAACAGCGGCTTCTCGGTGCGCAGCGTGCCCGCGGTGACCGGGACCGGCCGCTGCTCGGCGAGCGAGCCGGCCAGCGCCAGGACGAACACCATCGGCAGGAAGCGGCCGAACAGCATCGCCAGCCCGGTCGTGGTGTTGTACCAGTCGGTGTTCGCGTTCAGACCGGCGAAGGCCGAGCCGTTGTTGTTGGACGCGGAGGCGAACGCGTACAGCACCTCCGAGAAGCCGTGCGCCCCGGGATTGAGCATCGAGCGCGGCGGGGTCGGCAGCGCCATGGAGGCCGCCGTGAAGACCAGCACCAGGGCCGGCGTGACCAGGAGGTAGCAGGCCGCCAGCTTCATCTCCCGCGCGCCGATCTTCCTGCCCAGGTACTCGGGCGTGCGCCCGACCATCAGGCCGGCGATGAACACCGCGATGACCGCCATGATCAGCATGCCGTAGAGGCCGGATCCGGTGCCGCCGGGCGCGATCTCGCCCAGCATCATGCCGAGCATGGTGATACCGCCGCCCAGGCCGGTGAAGGACGAGTGGAAGGAGTTCACCGCGCCGGTCGAGGTGAGCGTGGTCGACACCGCGAAGATCGACGAGGAGCCGATCCCGAAGCGGACCTCCTTGCCCTCCATGGCCCCGCCCGCCAGCTGGAGCGCCGGGCCGTGGTGGGCGAACTCGGTCCACATCATCAGGGCGACGAAGCCGGCCCAGAGGGTGGCCATCGTGGCGAGGATCGCGTACCCCTGCCGGACGGAACCGACCATCACACCGAAGGTGCGGGTCAGCGAGAACGGGATCACCAGGATCAGGAAGATCTCGAAGAGGTTCGTGAAGGGCGTCGGGTTCTCGAACGGGTGAGCGCTGTTGGCGTTGAAGTAGCCGCCACCGTTGGTGCCCAGCTCCTTGATGGCCTCCTGCGAGGCGACCGCACCACCGTTCCACTGCTGCGAGCCGCCCATGAACTGCCCGACCTCGTGGATGCCGGAGAAGTTCTGCAGCGCACCACAGGCCACCAGCACGACGGCGGCGATCGCCGCGCCCGGCACCAGGATCCGCAGGGTGCCGCGCACCAGGTCGGACCAGAAATTGCCGAGTTCACCGGTGCGTGATCGTGCGAAGCCGCGTACCAGTGCCACGGCGACGGCCATGCCGACGGCCGCGGAGACGAAGTTCTGCACGGCCAGACCGGCGGTCTGCACGACGTGCCCCATGGTCTGCTCGCCGTAGTAGGACTGCCAGTTGGTGTTGGTCACGAAGGACACGGCCGTGTTGAACGACTGCGCCGGTCCGACCGAGGAGAAGCCGAGTGAGCCGGGCAGCACGCCCTGGAGCCGTTGCAGCAGGAAGAGGAAGAGGACACCGACGGCGGAGAAGGCGAGGACGCCGCGCAGATACGCGGGCCAGCGCATCTCGGCATCGGGGTCGGCACCGATGCCCTGGTAGATCCACCTCTCGACGCGCAGGTGCTTCTTCGAGGAGTAGACCCGGGCCATGTGGTTGCCGAGGGGAATGTGGACGAGCGCCAGCGCGCCCGTCAGGGCGAGCAACTGGAGCACGCCGGCGAGTACGGGACCCATGTCGGCTCTCAGAACCTCTCCGGGAAGATCAGAGCGAGGGCGAGATAGCCCAGCAGGGCGACGGCCACGACCAGGCCGACGGCGTTCTCGGCGGTCACAGCTTCGTCACCCCCTTGGCGGCAAGAGCCACCAGCGCGAAACCCGCGATGATGGTGACGACGAAAGCCAGATCGGCCATCGCGAACTCCTGGAGTGAGGTTCGGCGGAAACGGACGGTTAGAGGAGAACGCCTCCGCGGCCGGATCAGGACGCCCCTTGACGGATCTCTTACGGCGACGCCCGCGTCTTTGACGGGTCCCATACGGCACCTGATCCGGGCCGGCGCCGGCGAGTGGGCCCCGGGACGGCGGGGTGACCGGCCTCGCGGCAGTCCTCGGCACGGCGTTGCCGCCGCCCCCGGGCCAGACGGCGGAGAACGCGGACGGGGCGGCGTACGCCGACGCGGTGTCGGAGTACGCCGCCCTGGGCTGGGCTGGGCTGGGCTGGGCTGGGCTGGGACGGGCTGGGCTGGGACCGGCCGCAGGCCCCGAAGCCTCTGGCCGGCCCTTCTCCCGCTACCTCGGGTCGCGGTGGAACAGCGACTTGGACCAGAAGTAGCCGAGCGCGGCCAGCGCCAGGCACCAGAGGACGGCCAGCCATCCGTTGTGGCCGATCTCGGTGCCGAGGAGCAGCCCGCGCAGGGTCTCGATGGCGGGCGTGAAGGGCTGGTACTCGGCGATCGGCTGGAACCAGCCCGGCATCGCGTCGACCGGGACGAAGGTGCTGGAGATGAGCGGCAGGAAGATCAGCGGCATCGCGCTGTTGCCGGCGGCCTCGGCGTTCGGGCTGGACAGGCCCATGCCGACCGCGATCCAGGTGAGGGCCAGGGCGAACAGGGTGAGCAGTCCGAACGCCGCGACCCATTCCAGGGCGGTGGCGTCCGTGGACCGGAACCCGATGGCCACGGCGACGGCCCCGACGAGGACCACGCTCATCACGCACTGCAGCACGCTGCCGACGACATGCCCGATGAGCACCGACCCGCGGTGGATCGCCATCGTGCGGAAGCGGGCGATGATGCCCTCGGTCATGTCCGTGGCGACGGACACCGCGCTGCCGATCGTGGTGCTGCCGATCGTCATCAGTAACAGGCCCGGCACCAGGTAGGCGATGTAGTCGGAGCGGTCCGCGCCGCCGCCACCGATGCCGGCGCTCATCACGTCGCCGAAGACGTAGACGAAGAGCAGCAGCAGCATCACCGGGGTGAGCAGCAGGTTCAGGGTGAGGGACGGGTAGCGCCGCGCGTGCAGCAGGTTGCGGCGCAGCATCGTGTTCGAGTCGCGGACGGCGAGGGAGAGGGAGCTCATCGGACGTTCTCCTTGGGCTGGTCGGCGACGTCGGCCGGGCCGGTCAGGGCGAAGAACACGTCGTCGAGGTCGGGGGTGTGCACGGTCAGTTCGTCCGCCTCGACGCCGGCGGAGTCCAGCCGGTCGAGGAGGGAGCGCAGTTCGCGCTGGCTGCCGTCGCTGGGGATGTGCAGGGACAGCGCTTCGTCGTCCCGGGCGACCTCGCGCAGGGTGGAGGCGGCGCTCCGGTAGGCGGCCGGGTCGGTGAAGCGGAGCCGGACGTGGCCGCCGGGGATCAGCCGTTTCAGCTCGTCGGCGGTGCCCTCGGCGGCGATCCTGCCGTCGTTGAGCACCGCGATGCGGTCGGCGAGTTCGTCTGCCTCGTCCAGGTACTGGGTGGTGAGGAAGACGGTGACGCCGCCGGTGACCAGCTCGCGGATGATCTGCCACATGGTGTGGCGGCTGCGCGGGTCGAGGCCGGTGGTGGGCTCGTCGAGGAAGATGATCCGCGGGCGGCCGACCAGGGTCATGGCGATGTCGAGGCGGCGCTTCATGCCGCCGGAGTAGCCGGCGGCGGGCTTCTTCGCGGCCTCGACCAGGTCGAACCGTTCAAGGAGTTCGGCGGTGACCCGCCGTCCCTCGCCGCGGGAGAGGTGCTGCAGGTCCGCCATGAGGAGCATGTTCTCCTCGCCGGTGATCAGGCCGTCGACGGCGGAGAACTGCCCGGTGACGCCGATCGCGGCCCGCACGGCCTGCGGGTCGGCGGCGAGGTCGTGGCCACCGACGTGCACGGTGCCGGCGTCGGCGGTGACGAGGGTGGAGAGGATCTTGACGGCGGTGGTCTTGCCGGCGCCGTTCGGGCCGAGCAGCGCGAACACGGATCCGGCCGGGATGCGCAGATCGATGCCGTCGAGGACGGTCTTGTCACCGAACGACTTGCGCAGACCGACGGCGGAGACGGCGGCCGGCGACGGGTGACCGTCACCCGACCTGGATGTGGGCATGACAGATGAAGGCATGGGGCCCTCCCGGGTCCGAAGGTTGGAGCGGCTGGGGGAGTGAGTGGTCGAGGCCGGTTCTTCCGGGCTCAGGCCTTGGCGCGGCGGACGTGGATGTTGCCGTGCCGGGTGCGGGCGCGTACCTCGACGGTGTCCTCGGTCTGCTCCGGGGTCTCGGACGCGGTGAGCGTGTTGCGCACCTGTCCGGAGCCAGAGCGGACGTCGAGCCAGGCGGCGGTGCCCTCGCGGACGCCGACCTCGATGGCGCCGTAGGAGGTCTCCAGCAGGACGGAGCCGCGGGCCACTTCGTCCACGCGCAGGGTGCCGTGGGCGGTGACGGCGGTGACCGAGTCCTCGGCGCGCCGGATCTCGATGTCGCCGTTTGCGCCGCGCACCCGCAGTTCGCCGGTCGCGGCGCCGACGGTCGTGGTGCCGTGCGAGTTCTTCAGGACGGCGGGGCCGTCGACGAGGCCGACGCGCAGGCTGCCGGAGCTGGTGGTGATCTCGGCCATGCCCTCGACCCGGTCCACGGTGATCGAGCCGTGCGACGCGGTCAGCTTCAGCGGGCCGGTCGTGTCGAGGCGGACGTCGCCGGACGAGGTCTTCACGCGGACCTCGCCGAGCCGGCCCTCGCCGAGCACCTGGGCCCAGGCGCCGGTCATGTCGATGTGCGAGCCCGTGGGCAGTTCGACCGTCACATCGACGGTGCCGGTGCGGCCGAACAGATGGGACTTGGGCGTCCTGACGGTCAGTGAGCCGCTGGCGTACGTGACCTCGGTCTGGTCGGCCGCCCGGAGGTCCTGCTCCCGCTTCGGGTCGCGGGGCCGCACCTCGACGACGGTGTCGAGGCGGTCGCCCGCGGTGAACTGGATGGAACCGGCCTCCACGTGCGCCGTGGCCGAGATCGGTCCGGGAGTGTCGAAAGAAGGCATGGCTGTCCCGTCCTCTTGGGTCTTCAGGACGTCCCCGCTGGTGGGACGTGGTGTGGGCGTAGTGGTGCGGGCGGGGGCGCGGCTAGCGCACCCAGCCCGTGAAGCTCTGTCCGATGGTCCGGGTCCTCTCCGCCGCGCGCGGCCGGGTGCCGTCGCCGGCCGCGGCCGACACGGCACGCACCAGCCACGCGTTGACCGACAGGCCCTCGCGGGTCGCGGCCTCCTCGGCGCGGGTCTTGAGGTGGGCCGGCAGGCGCAGGTTGACGCGGGCGGTGCCGCCCTCGTCGCCGTCGGCCGGGGCCGGGGCCCTGAGCGGTTCGACCGGCGCGGCCTGCTCCCCGGGGGCGCCGCCGTCGGCGGGCGGCGGTGTCACCACGAAGTCGGGGTCGAGCCCGCGCAGCCGTATGTCCACCGAGCCGGGGGCGAGTTCGCGGGTGATCTCGTTCACCGCGGCGGAGAGCGCGTCGAGCAGGGTCAGCCGGGTCGCCGACTCCAGGGGAGCGGTGAGCCTCTCGGCCAGCTCGCGGGCGTCGTCCCCGCCTGCTTCGGCGGCCACCGCGAGCTCGCGGCGGAGGGCTTGGACATACGGAGTGAGGTCCATGACGCCATCATGGCGCCACAATGGCTCCATGCGCAAGCTGTCGGCGGGCATCTCTGGACGGTCGGCTGAAGTAGGCCATCTGACCTGCGCAGACGTGATGATTTCTGTCTGAAGGATGGCGGCACCATGCGTGCTCGTATGCCTTTGGGTGCGTGGGGTGATGCCGGGTGGCGCCATATGGCACCACGCCTGCGCCACTCGACGTCACGCAGCGACGCGCGATGTCGCACGAGGGGTCGGCCCTTTCCCTCACCTCACCGGGAGGAATCGACCGTGTCACGGCCCCCGGCCAGCCGCAGTGCCGCAAGGGACACCAGCCCCGCCACGAGGCCGAAGGTGAGCGCGGCCGGGACGTGGTCGCCGAGCTTCGAGAACAGGTGCACAGGTCCCCACACGGTGACGGTGTCGTCCACCGCCATGTGCAGCACCTGGCTCGCCAGCAGTCCCAGCACGGTCGCGCAGACCGCGCCCACCGCCATCGCCGGCACCGTGGTTCGGGTGAGCAGGCCGGGCAGCAGCCGCAGCGCCCACCACACCACGGCCAGCATGAGCACGTCGGCGGCTCGATACAGCAGCCAGTCGCCGAGCGGCGCGCTCGCCGGTCCCGTCCAACTGCCGAGCAGCAGCCACTCGCGGAGCAGGTCGCCGGGCTCGGACAGCAGCCCTGCGCCGGTGAACGACGTCTGGATCCAGGCCGCCACCGATGTGTACGAAAGGATCACCAGCGACACCGCGATCACCGCGGTTCCGGCGCTCGCGGCCAGACGGGCAGCGCGCGGCGGCACACCACGCAAGGGCACCGGATCCGCGCCCTCGGCGGTGACGCGTGCCACGAGCACCGTGAGCAGGGCGGTCAACAGCGCCGTCGCCACCATCACCGGGCCGCTCGACGCGATCAGTCCGGCCAGTCGCGGCAGGAACCGGTAGCTGCCGTGTCCCCCGGCTGCGATCAGCCACGGCGCGGAGACCGTCACGGCCAGCGTTCCGGCCACCGGGCCCCAGGCCCACAGCGCGAGCAGCGTGGGCGGCGTACGGCCCCGCGTCGGCGGAATCCTGCGTATCAGGAGCAGTGCGCCGGCCAGGAAGAACGCGAAGACCGCCACGAACCTGATCTGCATCGCGGTGCCGTACAGATCGGAGTATCGGGTGCCTCCGGTCAAGGCCGCGTCCCCGCCCGCAGGCCCGGCGTCGTACGACCAGGGCGCGAGCCATCGCCGGAGTTCGCTCGCGGACTCGACGTCGAACACGCTGGTGCTGCCGCGCAGTTGGAGTGCCTGCGCGCTCGCCCCCGCCCACCACAGCAACAGCGTCATCAACAGGCTTCCGGCCAGTGCCGGTATCACCGCGCGCCGATATGTCATGTGCTTTCCCCCGCCGTTGCCCTGAAGCCGTCGATGTTTTGATCAGCCGTAGAGTAGGGGGTCGTGATCGCGGGCGGCAGAAACATCGGATGCGAAGTCTTGTTTCGCGCCATTCCGGATGATGATTCCTACGCCGTCCAGGGCGCGGACATGTCCGTCGAGGGCGGACCCTTCCCCGGCCGCGCCCTGCGCGGCATCGGCCTCACCGCCGTACGGCACGCCCTGCGGGGCTGATTCCCACCCGCCGGCGGAAGTCGGATGCGCGGGCCCGCCGCGGGCGCCTGTCGTGCGGACACCACGCTCCTCCGCACAGGTGAACCTACGGGCAAGCCCGCCTGCGCGGTACCGGGTGACCAGTATGTGTGGTGCCGTGATCAAACACCTGATGTGTACCGGGGCCGTCGCCGCCCTGGCTCTCCTTCCCTTGGCCGTTCCGGCCTCCGCCTCCAGTGCGGCCGGCGCGGTGCGGGCCGCGATCGACTGCCCGTCCGGCTACGTGTGCATCTACCCGGAGATCCACTTCGGCGGGCAGCCGTGGGTGTGGCGGGCCGTGGACGGCAGTGTGAAAGACCTTCCGCCCGCGATCCGTGACCGGGGCAGCTCGATCCGCAACAACTCCGACCGCACCGCCCGCGTCTACGAGAAGCGCAACCACGACGGCCGTTGGGTGTGCATCACCCGTAGCGGCGGCTCCCTCCACGACCTGCGTGGCTACAACCTCAACGACCAGACCCGCTCCCTGAAGATCAACCGCAACGACTGCGGCTGACCACCCCCACCACACGTGCCGGGACGGCGAGCCGGCCAGCCGGTCCCGGCACGTCCGAGGGCGCGGGGCGCTGGTGGGCGGCCTGCGGGCGGTGGACGGACCGCCGCCCTGAGCATGGTCGTCGGCGGCGACCACGCCGACTCGAGCCGGAGGCCCAGCGACTGATCTCGGGGCGTGCTGGTCTGGGGGTTCGGCGAGCTGGTGGTTCAGCAATCGTTGGTCGGCCCGTTACTCGTACCGGTACTTCAGCGAATCCGCCTCCGCCTGCTCGATGTCAGCGATCGTCAGCTCCGGCATCCGCAGCTGGGCCAGCGTCACCTCGGCCGAGGTCGGCTGGGCGTCCGCCGGCAGCCACTGCTCCGGCTTCCAGGCCCCGCTGCGCAGCAGCGACTTGGGGCAGTGCGGGTACACCTCCTCGATCCCCACCACCAGCGCACTGGCCGGCGGCTTGCCCACGGCGGTCAGCTGCGACAGCAGCTCAGGGCGGGTGGAGACGCAGGCCCGGCCATTCACCCTGAGTGTCGTGGTGCGCCCCGGGATGACAAACAGCAGCCCGGCCCGTCCGGTGGCAACGACGTTCTGCAGGGTGTCCAGACGCTTGTTGCCGGTCGCGTCCGGTATCGCCACCGTCCGTGTGTCCAGGACGGCGACGAACCCGGCGGGACCGCCGCGCGGGGAAACGTCACAGTTGCCCTCGGCGTCCGCGCTGGCGACCAGGACCAGCGATGAGCATCCGATCAACCGCTGGGTCTGTTCGGTGAGTTCGGTCATCTGCTTGCGCACGGCCGCGTCGCCGGGGAGTTCGTAGGCCCGGCGCAGCGCCTCCTGGTCGGGCACGGCGTCGATGCGGAGCGAGTCGAAGGCGCTGCTGGCAAAGGGTGTCATGCCCCGACCTTAATGGGCCGACCCGCAATTTGATCTTGGTCGGTGAGTGCGGGGGCATGGAGACACCCGCGCGAGTTGTCCGGCGTGTGAAGCCTGCTGAACCACGACCCACGACCCAGTCGAACGCGCAGGCGAACACGCCCCAGGATCAATCGCGGGTCAGCCCGTTGGGGCGAAGTGCGATCCGGGTCACCTTGCCGCCTCTTGTGCGTGCTGAAGACGGTGGAGAGGTGGTTGTCGTCGAGGGGGAGGGCGAGAAGGCGTGGATGTGTACGAAGCTGTGGACCGTCGCTGCGCCGTGCGGGCGTTCAGCGACGAGCCGGTACCCGAAGAGGTGCTCGTACGCGTGCCGGCTGCGGCGACGCGGGCTCCGTCGAGTGGGAACCTCCAGCCGCGGCCCCGGACCGCGGCGGCCCCCGGCCGCATCGCGGGGCGCGGGCACGGTCAGGTGCCGACCGCGCCGCCGATCAGTGCGTGGAGCTGTGCGGCGGCGCGGTCGAGGGGCTCGGTGCTGCGTTTGGCGCGGCACATGGCCACGGTGCCCTCCACGGCGGCGACGGTGAGCGTGGCCAGTTGGGCGGCCTGCTCGGTCGGCACTCCGTGCTGGCGCAGCGAGGTGGCCAGGAGGCGTTCCCAGGACTCGAAGGCCCCGGCTGCGGCGGCCACGGCCGGAGGGAGCTCGTCGGTGGGAGGTTCCTCGACGGCGACGGCAAGGACGGGGCAGCCGGCCCGGAAGCCGGTCTTGACGACGATCGTGCGCCACAGGCCGAGGAACGCCGCGAGGCCCGCGACCGGTCCGGCCTCCAACTCCTCGCGGAGTGTGCGGGCGATCGTGTCGCCGGCGTACCGGACGGCCTCGGCGGCCAGCTGCTGCTTGCCCTCGGGGAAGTAGCGACGACGTGTTTTCGGCCTACCTCCCCCTTCGTTCAAGTCAGGCGGTTGATTCAAGTGGGCGGGCTGGGCTTCAGTGGGCGGGCGACCGATCGGAGGGGACGGCATGCGTCGGACACGCCCGGCACAGCCTCAGGACCACGTGGCCCGCACCGGACAGCAGGCGGTGCCCGGCATGCCGCCGAGCCGCCTTCCCGGCCTGGAGCCGGCCACCGATGCCACGGAACCGCGGCGCCGGAAGGGCATGCCGGCCACCCCGCGAGAGGTGCCGACGACATGGTGAACGACACCGCCGACCGAACGGAGCGCGGACCCGGACGCGGAGCCGGGACACGAGAGGCGATCATGGCGGCGGCCGAGCGGCTGTACGCCGAGCACGGCCTGTCCACCGTCTCCAACCGGCAGATCGGCGAGGCGGCCGGGCAGGGCAACACCACCGTCGTCAGCTACCACTTCGGCAGCAAGACGGCGCTGGTGCACACCATCATGACCAGGCACGGCACGGCGGTCGACGCCCTCCGCCGACGGCACGTGGAAGCCGTCGGCGAGAGCGACGACGTCAGGGACTGGGTGCGGTGCCTGGTACGTCCGGTGACCGAGCATCTGGACACGCTCGGTGTGCCGTCCTGGCAGGCGCGGTTCACCGTGCAGGCACTGACCGATCCCCTGATGCGGGCCGTGGTCACCGACGAGTCCCTCACCCGGGAGAGCCTGTGGCACACGCTGCGGGAGCTGGGGAGGTGTCTGGGGCCGGCCGTCCCCGCCGATGTGCGCCGTGAGCGCGCTGACATGGCCCGCCACCTGATCCTCCACACGTGCGCCGAGCACGAGCGGGCCCTGGCCGCGGGAACGGCCCAACCCGGTGCCTCATGGCAGCGCACCGCCCGCGCCCTGGAGGACGCGCTGGTGGGACTGCTGACCGCGCCCGTCACCCACCGCTGAGACCCCGGATCGCACCGCCCCGCCCGACCGGAAGAAACCACGGAGATCACCGTCGACGGACAGAAGCGCCGCACGCGCGGTCACCGCGCGGAAACCTCATGAGGCGCTGACCCGGCCGGCCCGGGACCGGCTCCCGGCCATGCCACACCCCGATGTCCCCCCACCACCGAAGGACGAGGAGAACCGTGAAGATCACCGTCGAGGAGGACAAGTGCTGCGGCGCCGGCCAGTGCGTGCTGATCGCCCCGGAGGTCTTCGACCAGCGCGATGACGACGGCGTCGTCGTCCTGCTCGACGCCACGCCCTCGCAGGACCGGCACGAGCAGGCCCGCGAGGCCGCCGCCGTCTGCCCCGCCGCATGCATCCACCTGGAAGACATCCACCTGGAAGACATCCACCTGGAAGACGACGCATGAGCGCCGTGACGAGCGTGCTGATCGTCGGAGCCTCGGCCGGAGGCCTGGCGACGGCCGAAGCACTGCGCCGCAAGGGCTACACCGGATCCCTGACCCTGCTCGGCGCCGAGCGTGAACTTCCCTACGACCGGCCCCCGTTGTCGAAGCAGGTGCTGAGCGGGGCCTGGGAGCCGCGTCGTGCCGCGCTGCGCTCCGCCGAGGCACTGGCAGCCCTGGACGCCGAGTTCGTGCTCGGCGATCCCGCGATCGGCTTCGACGCCTGCCGACGCGAGGCCACCACCACGGCCGGGCGCACCCTCACAGCGGACGCGGTCGTCATCGCGACCGGCGTCACCGCCCGGATCCTGCCGGCCCAGCGCGGGATACGCGGCACTCACGTGGTCCGGAACCTCGAGGACGCCACCGCGCTGCGCGCCGGTCTGCTCTCCGCACGCCGCGTCGTGGTGATCGGCGACGGCGTGCTGGGGGCGGAGACGGCGGCCACCGCACGGCAGATGGGCCTGGACGTGACCCTGGCCGGCCCGCAGCCGGCCCCGATGACCGAGCAGCTCGGCCCGCTGGTCGCCGGGCGCCTCGCCGACCTGCACCGGCGCAACGGCGTGGTGGTGCGCGGCGGGGTGCTGCTGGACACCCTGCACACGCGCGGGGACGCGGTCACCGGGGTACGGCTCAGCGACGGCACCGACCTGGAAGCGGACGTCGTGATCACCGCGGTCGGCTGCACCCCGGCCACCGGCTGGCTGGGGAACAGCGGCCTGCGCCTGGACGACGGTGTCGTCTGCGACGCCTACTGCCGGGCCGCCGAGGGGGTCTGGGCGGTGGGGGACGTGGCGCGCTGGCACCACGAGGGACTGGGCCGTCTCCTGCGTCTGGAGAACAGGACCAACGCATCCGAGCAGGCCCTCGCCGTCGCTTCGGACATCCTCGGCAGCGGCCGGCCCTACATGCCCGTGCCGTACTACTGGACCGACCAGTTCGACGCCAGGCTTCAGGTCCACGGCATCGCCTCCGCCGGCGCTCGGGCCGAGATCGTCGAAGGCGATCCGCACGAGGGACGCTTCCTGGTCCGCTACGAAGGCCTCCGAGGCCCTGAGAGCGTTCTGGGATGGAACATGCCCAGGCAGACGCGCCTCCAGCGCGCGCATCTGGTCGACCACCACACGCGCCCTCAGCGGTCCGTCACCCCGTGAGACCGGACGGACAAGATCCCAGCAGCCTCGCGCACCGTCCGCGCCCCGCCGCCGGGCACGGCCTGCCGCCACCCACGCAGCCGTGTCCGGCCGTTGGCCCGGCCCCCACCCCCCGTCGGCCGGTCCGCCGGTCACGGTGAACACCGTCCGCCGCTTCCCCACACCAGGAGTTGCACGATGACTTCTCAGAGCGACACCGACGAGACCATTCCGGACTTCCCCCCATCACGCTCCGCCGCGTGCCCCTTCGATCCCTCGCCGGAGCTGCGGGCCCTCGCCGATCACGGACCGGTCACGAGGGTGCGTTCCTGGGGCGGGTCGACACCGTGGGCCGTGACCGGTCACGCCGAGCAGAAGGAGCTGCTGACCGACCCACGCCTCAGCGTCGACTTCGCCGCTCCCGACTTCCCCAGCCCGATCGACCCCCGGCACAGCCACGGCGGCGCCACCGACCTCAGCTTCGTCGGCATGGACGACCCCGAGCACGCCCGGCTGCGCCGTATGATCAGCGGCACGTTCACCATCAAGCGGGTCGAGGCGATGCGCCCCGCGGTGCACCGTATGACCGACGAGATCATCGACCGGATGCTGGCCGGCCCCAAGCCCGCCGACCTCGTCCAGGCGCTGGCACTGCCCCTGCCGTCCCTGGTGATCTCCGAGATGCTCGGCGTGCCGTACGACGACCACGCGTTCTTCCAGGCGAACAGCAAGGTACTGGTCTCCGCCACCGCCGGTCGAGCCGACCGCGGCTCGGCCCACACGGCGCTCACCGACTACCTGGACGCCCTGGTCTCCCAGAAGATCGCCGATCCGGGTGACGACCTGATCTCCACGCTGGGCGCGCGGGTGCGGGCCGGTGAACTCACGGCGCGCGAAGCCGCCACCATGGGCGTTCTGCTGCTGCTCGGCGGCCACGAGACCACCGCCAACATGATCAGCCTGGGCACGCTGGCCCTCCTGCAGCACCCCGAGCAGCTGGAGATGATCCGCGACGCCCAGGACCCGCAGATCGTCGTGAACGCGGTGGAGGAGCTCCTGCGATACCTGTCGATCGTGCACCTGGGCCGCCGGCGCACCGCGCTGGAGGACATCGACGTCGCCGGGCACACCATCCCGGCCGGTGACGGCGTCATCCTGCTGGGCGAGCTGGCCAACCGCGACCCGAAGGTGTTCGCCACCCCTGACCGGCTCGACATCACCCGCAACGCTCGCCGCCACCAGGCGTTCGGCGGCGGCACCCACCACTGCCTGGGCCAGCCACTGGCACGCCTGGAACTTCAGGTGGTCTACCCGACCCTGTTCCGCCGCATCCCCACACTCCGCGCGGCGATACCACTGCATGAAGTGAAGTTCAAGCACGACGCGGTGATCTACGGCCTGCACGAGCTGCCGGTCACCTGGTGACGGACGGCCGGACGACGGGCGTCGGCGTCAGGCGACCGCGGCATCACGCCGTCGCGGTGGGGCGGGCGACGGACCGAAGCGGATGGTCACACTGAGCCAAGGGGGCAGATGCCCCCGGCGGTGATCGACGCCCTGCCGGATCCGCTGCCCGCTGCCCGCTGCCCGCCGCCCCCGGCCGGCCGGCTTCCGGAGCCGGGGCCGGGGGCTGGTGGCCGGCGTCGGCCGGTCGCCCGTGGGGGCCTGGCGCCGGCCCTCATCGACATCGACGTCGGCGGGCTCGGCCGGCAGGCGCCGGGGACAGACGGGGGATCAGCGGCGGCCCGGGAGCGGCCAGCCGGTGTAGGCCTCGGCGAGGTAGGCGCGGCCGGCGTCCGACTCGACGACCGTGCGCAGTTCGCCGATCTGGCGCATCCGGTCGAAGTCGCTCGCCTCGGGCTGGAGGTGCAGCATGTTCGTCATCCACCAGGAGAAGTGCTGGGCCTTCCAGATGCGCTGCCGTGCGGTCTCGGGGAAGGCGTCGAGCAGGGTCTCGTCCCGGTCGTGCAGCAGGGCGCGCAGCGCCTCGGTGAGCAGGACGACGTCGGCGACGGCGAGGTTCATGCCCTTGGCGCCGGTGGGCGGCACGGTGTGTGCCGCGTCGCCGACGAGCACGACCCGGCCGCGGCGCATCTCATGGGCGACGAAGCTGCGGAAGCGCAGCACGTCCCGCTGGAAGATGCGGCCCTCGTTGAGGGTGGTGCCGGGGACGCGCGCCTGGAGGATCTCCCACAGCTGCTCCTCGGTGTACGCCTCGGTGTCGGTCTCCGGGTCGCACTGGAAGTACATGCGCTGCACGCCGGGGCTGCGCTGGCTGATGAGCGCGAACCCGTCCGGCGAGTTGCTGTAGATCAGCTCCTCGGCGCTGGGCGGCGCCTCGCACAGGATGCCGAACCAGGCGAACGGGTACTCCCGGAAGTAGCCGCCGTACGTGCCGGTGACGGCCTCGCGGGCGACGCTGCGCGAGCCGTCCGCGCCGACCACGACATCGGCCTCGATCTCGACCGCGTCGCCCTCGGCGTCCTTGGCGATGACGCGCGGCCGCTCCGACTCGGCGTCCTCCACGCGCTGGGCGGTCACGCCGAAGCGGATGTCCTGGCCGGCGGCGAGGCGCGCGGCGACGAGGTCCTTCAGCACCTCGTGCTGCGGATACAGCCACACCGCCCGGCCGACGGTGTCGGTGAAGTCGATCCGGTGGCCCTCGCCGCCGAAGCGCAGCTCGATGCCCTCGTGCTTCTGTCCGACCGTGAGGACCCGGTCCGACGCTCCCGTCTCGCTCAGGATCTCGACGGTGCCCTGTTCCAGGATGCCGGCCCGGATGGTGGTCTCGATCTGCTCGCGGGTGCGGGAGTCGAGGACGACCGACTCGATGCCGTGTCGGTCGAGCAGGTGGGACAGCAGCAGGCCGGCGGGGCCTGCGCCGATGATGGCGACGCGGGTGCGTTCGGGCATGTCGTCTCCTTCGACGGCTGGCGGGATGCAGGGAGTCTGACGCCGGTTGGGCCTCGCCGACGACGCTCATTGCCATTGAACGGGAATCGGGTTTTCTCCGGGACGCACCACCCGACCAGGGCAAAGGCGGTTGGCGGACACTTATGGGCGGTGTGCGCCGATTGCGGCAGAGATGCCCGATGCGGCGGCGCGCAGCTCCTCGGCCGCGGGGCGGGTCGGCGCGTCGCGGGGGAGTACGACCGACAACGCGGCGATCACCTGTCCGCGTCCCTCGCGTATCGGTACGGCGATGCCCGTGGACACCGCCTCGACCGACCCCGGCGCCACGACGAAGCCGTCGCGGCGGATGCCGGCGAGGACGCGGTGCAGCCGCGCCGGGTCGGTCAGGGTCTCCGGCGACACCGCTTCGAGCGGCCCGGCGAGGACGCGTTCCCGCAGATCCTGCGGGCCGTGGGCGAGCAGGACCAGCCCCGACGACGACGCGTGCAGGGGCAGCCGGCCCGCGATCCGGGTGATGTTCGCACCCGCGTGCGGATGGGACAGGCGCTCGATGAACAGCGTTTCGTCGTTCTCCAGCACCGCGAGCTGGGTGTGCTCCCGGATACGGGCCTGCACGCGCTCCATGAACGGCAGCGCCGCCTGCCGAAGGCGGAGCGCGCGGGAGCCGCGCAGGGCCAGCTCCCACAGCCGCATGCCCAGGTGCACGCGCTGCTCCTCGTCCCGTTCGAGCAGCCCGCACTCCACGAGTTCGGCCACCATCCGGTGCGCGGTGGACGACGGCAGCCTCGCGCGCCGCCCGATCTCAGCCGCCGTCTGCACCGTGCGGTCCGTGTCGAACGTTTCGAGGACGCGGACGATCCGCTCCGTGACCGACTCCCCGGACCGTGAGTTCGCCATGGTGCGTCCTTGCTCCTGTTCTGCGCTGAGGCACTGGTGACGTCGCCGGCAGGCGTCCCGCGGCGACCGCGCCGCGCGGACGACGCCCGGGGCGTTCACCGAGACCGGCCGGACGATCGCCGCGGCCCCGATGGACGGAGGCTGTGCCGGCCGACCGCCGTAAGGCGGGGATCCGCCGACCGTACCTGCGCGACCACCCCGGTCTTCCAGTATCGCGCGGCTCACGAGCGGACCCGCCGCGCCTTGCGCCGCCTGCGGCCGTGCGGGCCCAGGGCAGTCGGCGTGGCCGAGGCCGCCGCCTCGCCGGGCGGCTCAGGACAAGGGCGCTGACATCGGCGCCGGCACGCCCGCGGCGCGGCGACGGCCGAGGGCCGGCCGACCGGGCCTCGACCCCCGCCTCTGCCATCCACGGCCGTCTCCCCCGGAGAACGGACCCGGTCCCACCGGATGGACCGGCTTCGGGCCGGGAAGGCAGAAGCGGCAGAGCGCCCTACGACGGAGGGAAGACGGATGGGCACAGTGCTGCTGGTGGTGTCGGCCATCGGGGGCTTCGCGATCGTCGTCACCGGGCTGGTCCGTGCCGGGCGCCGTGAAGCACGTGCCGAGAAGGCGCGGCTCGCCGATGAGGCTCAGCGGCAGGCTCGTCTGTCGCTGGAAGCGGTGTGGGCGATGGACGACCGTGAGTTCGAGGAGTACGTCGCGCGGTTGTGCCGCCGGGACGGCTGCACCGACGTCGAGCGGGTCGGCGGCGCCGGCGATCTGGGGGCCGATGTGATCGGCCGGCTGCCCGACGGCAGGAAGTTCGTCATCCAGTGCAAGCGCTATGCCAAGCACCGCAGTGTCGGCAGCCGCGACATCCAGACATTCAACGGCACCGCCCGCGCCGAACACGGCGCAGACGTTCCCCTCTTCGTCGCGTCCTGCGTCTTCACCGCTCCAGCGCGCGAGTTCGCCGCCCGGCAGAACGTGTGCCTGATCGACATCAACCTGCTCGGCTTCTGGAACAGCGGCACCACGCTGCCCTCGTTCCTGGAGTTGGACATCGGTCGCTCCGGCACCAACCGCCGACTGCGCCCGGACCGTGACTGACGCGGCGCCGCCGTGCCGAGCACCAGCGACCGCACGCCGTGCGTCGAGGTGACTGTTCGGTTCAGCCGTTCGTGATCCGACGCGCGCCGGGTGGGTGTTGTGTGGGTGCTGTCTGCGCCGTGGAGGCGAGGAGGCGTAGTTTCTCCTCGCTCTCGCTACCTTGATCGGCGTAGTAGAGGACCAGGAGCAGATCGTCCACGGGGAGCTTGTCCCGGTGCAGGCGCAGCTCGCCGACGACGGGATGGTTCACCGTGGTGGTGCCGCCGTCGAGGCCGCGGACGTCGTGGCGCGCCCAGAGAGCCCTGAACCGCTCGCTCGACAGGGACAGCTCGCCCACCAGTTCCACGAAGCGCGGGTTGTCGATGTCGTCGCCGACGGACTTCCTGAAGGCAGCGACGAACCCTGCCGTGGAGCGCGCCCAGTCCTGCTGGAACGTCTGCTCCTCAGGATCGAGGAGCAGCGACCGGAGACGGTTGTACCCGGGCTGAAGGCGCGGAGAGAGCGCGACTGCGAGCCGGTTGGATGCGAGCACATCGAACGCGCGCCCTTCCACGAACGCGGGAACCTGCACGCTCGCCAGGAGCTGATGCAACCGCGCGGGGACGCGTTCGGGCTTCCGGCGCTGCCTCGGCCTCGGGCGCGAGGCGGCCAGACCGAGGAGGTATTCCTGTTCGAGCTCGTCAAGGTGCAGGACCCGCGCGAGTGATTCGAGGACCTGCGGTGAGGGGTTCTTGTCGCGGCCGCGCTCCAGCCGCAGGTAGTAGTCGGCGCTGATGCCCGCGAGCATCGCGACCTCTTCACGGCGAAGCCCGGGGACACGGCGATTGGCACCCGCCAAAAGCCCGACCTGCTCCGGAACGACCAGCGCCCGCCGGGCACGGAGGTAACTGCCGAGCAGGTTGGCGCGGTCGTCGTCGCTCATGTCCGGCATCGTAGGTCAGGGCCGCCTCGGCTGAGGGGGCCCTGCCAGGACCCCGGAAGACGGGGGCACTGCCCGCGGCCGGAGAACCGATCGACACTGAAGGAGTCCGACCGCCGCACGCGGACCCTCCGTCCCCGGCCTCGGCAGGGATCACGCGACCCTCCGTCCCCGGCCTCGGCAGGGATCACGCGACCCACCGTGCCCGGCCTCGGCAGGGAGCACGCGGTCCCCTCGGCTAGGCCGGGCGCACCCTCGCGCGCCAGCCCCGGCCGGCACCCCGAACCATCATCGACCGCGCCCGCCGGCTGATCGCTGTCGGCGCCCTGAACAGGAGCAACCAGTGGACATCAGCAGCCGTACCGTCTTCATCGCCGGCGCCACCTCGGGAATCGGTCTCGAACTCGCTCGCCGCTTCGCCGCGGCCGGCAGCGACGTCATCGTCGGCGGCCGGCGAACCGACCTGCTCGACCGGCTCGCGGCCGAGGGGTTCGCCACCGTTCCCATCGACGTGACCGACCAGGACAGCGTCGACCGTGCCCGCGACACGATCCTCGACAGCCACCCGGGCCTGGACACGGTCGTGACGATGTCCGGGGTCATGATCCCCGAGGACCTGCGCGATCCCGCACATTTCGGCGCCGCGCGGAAGACGATCGACACCAACCTCCTGGGCACCATCCGCGTCGTCGACGCATTCACCCCGCACCTGCTCGGGCGTGGCACCGGCACCGTCGTCACGGTCACCTCGGGCATCGGCTTCCTGCCGTTCCCGGTCATGCCGAGCTACGCCGCCTCGAAGGCCGGCGTGCACGCCTACTCCGAGGCGTTGCGCGCGCAACTGGACGGCACCGGCATCGAGGTCGCCGAACTCGTTCCCCCCGCTGTCGCCACCACGCCGGAGCTCGCACAGCGCAACCCCCGCGCGCTCGCACTGGCCGAGTTCGCCACCGAGGTGATGGGCCTGCTCCAGACCGACCCCACTCCGCACGAGATCCTCGTCAAGGGCGTGCTGATGCACCGGTGGGCCGAGCGCGACGGCACCTACGACGCGTTGGTCGCCCAGCGGTCGCAGGCCCTCGCGACGCTCCCGAGCCGTCAGTGAGCCGGACGGCCGCTCGGGGCGGCCGCTGGGGGCGCCGAGACGCGGCACCGATGGCCGGCCGAGGTGCGGGCCCGGCTGGTGCGCGGCGTCAGAGGCCGAACTCCTGGGGGGACAGGCCCAGCACCGAGCACGCCTCGCGCAGGATCTGCTCCTCGGCCGGCGCTACGTATCCGTCCGCACCCGCGACGACGAAGCCGGTCTGTACGACCGCCCTGGCCTCCGTCGGCTTCTTCGCCGCCTTGGCGATCTCCTGCAGGGCTTCGGCCTTGCCCTGCTGGAAGTTGAGCGCCAACTGGTCGACGTGCCGGTTGAAGCGCTGCCGCAGTTGATCGGGCGGGAAGTTCTGCAGGACGTCGTTGTGCAGCAGCAGCGACTCCACATGCTGCCGCTCGGCCGGGTCGACATGTCCGTCGGCCGCGGCGACCAGGGCACACATGGCCATGCTGGCGTCGCGGTAGGCGCCGCTCTTCAGCTCCGCCTTGAGGGAGGTGAGCTGCGACTTGAGCACGTTCACCAGCTGAGCCTTCGACCCCCCGGCGGACCCTGCCCCGGGCTGCCCGTGCCCCCCGGGCCGCCCATGCCCCGCGGAGCCCCGGGCCCCCTGCGCCTGCTGCTGGAGCCCCTTGGCCTGATCCTTGATCCGATCCCACATCGCCATCCGTGCCACCTCGGCTTCGCCCCGTGTCGTTCCGGTCGACCGCGGGTGATCCGCGGTCCTCCTGATCAACTCCCGCGGGCCCCTCGAAGTTCCGTCGCTGTCGTTGCGCGGTGCGTGGAACCGGCGTCGAGGCGCCGACGGATGGAGAACGCGCGCTGACGACACGCGTGCCGGGGCGCCCAGCGGGAGGCCGGGTCCTCAGGCCCGCCGCGGGTCACGAGTGGCGCGCGTCGTCCAGCGGGGTGTCGGCGAACTCCCACCAGGCGAGCGGCAGCCAGTCTCCGTGGACGAAGCCGTCGACGGAGCCGCCGGTGCCCCGTATGGCCACCTCGGTCCCCACCGGATAACTGGTGCCCGACAGACCGGACACCGGAACGAGCAACACGCCGAGACGTCGCTTCAAGGTTCTTGATCCTTCCGAATGGTGTGAAAGCAGGACTTCGCAGTCCCTGGATGCAAATCATCCCATCGTGCACCAGTCTGGACTATGAGGAAATCCACAGAAATACGGTCGAGCTGCCCGGATTCAGGTCCGTGGCCTCGGCTGACGCAGAGGCTCCCGGGAGCCGACGTTTCCGTGTGTGATCGAGCAGGCACGTTGAGTGGAGGTGCTCGACAATGAGGGCTGTCGTGTACAAGGGACCGTTCGAGGTGGCGGTCGAGCAAGTGGAAGATCCCCGGATCCAGCACCCGAACGATGTGATCGTACGCGTCACGTCGACCGCCATCTGCGGCTCCGACCTGCACATGTACGAGGGCCGCACCGCTGCCGAGCCGGGAATCGTCTTCGGCCACGAGAATCTGGGGGTCATCGAGGAGGCCGGTGAGGGGGTGACGATGCTCAGCCGTGGGGACCGGGTCGTCATGCCCTTCAATGTGGCCTGCGGTTTCTGCAAGAACTGCACGGCGGGTTTCACCGGATTCTGTCTGACCGTGAACCCCGGCTTCGCCGGCGGCGCCTACGGCTACGTGGCGATGGGGCCCTATGTGGGAGGCCAGGCGGAGTACGTGCGTGTGCCCTACGCCGACTTCAACTGCCTGAAGCTCCCCGAGGGCACCGAGAAGGAGACCGACTTCGTCCTGCTCGCCGACATCTTCCCCACCGGCTACCACGGCAACGAACTGGCCGACGTGCGCCCCGGCGAGAGCGTCGCCGTCTACGGTGGCGGCCCGGTCGGGCTGATGGCCGCCTACTCGGCGATGCTGCGCGGGGCGAGCAAGGTGTTCGTGGTCGACCGGGTGGCCGAGCGGTTGCAGAAGGCCGAGGAGATCGGCGCCGTACCGGTCGACTTCACCCAGGGCAACCCGGTGGAGCAGATCCGGGAGCAGACCGCGGGGCAGGGCACGGACAAGGGCATCGACGCCGTGGGCTACCAGGCCCAGGCGCGCGGCGAGGAACGCGAGGAGCCGGCGACCGTGCTGAACTCGCTGGTGGAGACGGTCAGGCCGACGGGCGCTCTGGGCGTGCCCGGTCTGTACGTTCCGCGCGACCCGGGCGGACCGGACGAGCAGGCCAAGCAAGGCATGCTGATGGTTGCCATCGGACGCCTGTTCGAAAAGGGGCTGCGCGTGGGGACCGGCCAGTGCAACGTCAAGCGGTACAACCGTCAACTGCGTGATCTGATCGCCGAGGGCCGCGCTCAGCCGAGCTTCGTGGTGTCCCACGAACTGCCCCTCGATCAGGCGCCGACGGCGTACGAGAAGTTCGACAAGCGGATCGAGGGCTACACCAAGGTCGTTCTCCATCCGCATGCGTGAGGAGGAAAACGGAAACCCCCGGGCCCGGTCCGGGGGTTTCGCGCGGAGGGGGTGGCTCGGTCCGTGCCGATGTGAGGTGGCTCGGTCCGTGCCGATGTGAGGTGGCTCGGTTCGTGCCCGCGTGAGGTGGCTCGGTTCGTGCCGATGTGAGGTGGCTCGGTTCGTGCCCGCGTGAGGTGGCTCGGTTCGGGCCGGCGCGAGCGGCGAGGGAGTGTCGGTGGGCGGCAGAAGGGACCGGTTGCCGGCATTGGTCGATCGGCGCCGGTGAGGCGTGAAAGTGGCTTGATTTCGACATTGCGACCATGTGTGGCCGAGCGCAGTCTGTGCGATGTGGGAGCGCTCCCAGGGTAACCGCACCCTCCACACCCGCACCCGCAGCTCCCACACCCTCGCACCCCACATCGAAAGAGGGAGACTGTGTTGCGCCGTACATATTGTCATGATCGCGACACGCATCGGCTCCGGTCCTGTCCGGCCCTTCTGCTGAGCGTGCTCGCCGCACTGCTGGTCAGCCTTGTCCCCGGGGGCGGCACCGCCGTGGCCCACGGCTCGGTCGTCGACCCGGCGTCCCGCAACTACGGCTGCTGGCTGCGCTGGGGCAGCGACTTCCAGAACCCGGCCATGGCCCAGGAGGACCCCATGTGCTGGCAGGCATGGCAGGACAACCCCAACGCCATGTGGAACTGGAACGGCCTGTACCGCAACGGCTCCGCAGGCGACTTCCAGGCGGTCATCCCCGACGGCCAGCTGTGCAGCGGCGGCCAGACCGAGGGCGGCCGGTACAACTCCCTGGACGCCGTGGGCCCGTGGAAGACCACCGACCTGTCGAGCGACTTCACCGTCCAGTTGTACGACCAGGCGAGCCACGGCGCGGACTACTTCCTGGTGTACGTCACCCGCCAGGGCTACGACCCCACCACCCAGCCGCTGCAGTGGAGCGACCTGCAACTGGTCGCCCGCACGGGCAGCTACGCGCCCAGCCAGAACTACTCGATCGACGTGAGCACATCGGGCCTGAGCGGCCGGCACGTCGTCTACACCATCTGGCAGGCGTCGCACATGGACCAGACGTACTTCCTGTGCAGTGACGTGAACTTCACCTGAACCACCGCTGCCACCGGACACCTCGCCGAGGCGTCGCGCCCGGTGGCAGCGGGCACCCCCCGCCGGTCGTGTCCCGGGCCGCCGGCAGCAGACGTTCCCCCAACGGGATCGCGGATCAGCGCGGCCAGGCGGCTGTCCCGGGGGAAGCGGCCGGTGGCGCGGCGCAGGTCGGAGACGACGGCGGCGTCGGTGGCGTCGGTGGCGTCGCTGTCCGCCTCGGCCACCGGCCACAGCGCGAGGTGGGCGGGGCCGGCATCCACCGGGAACCTGTCGCGGGCGAAGTTGCGCAGCCGCGGCGGCGAGGCGGAGGGGTCGCCCAGCAAGGCGGCCCACCCAGGTGATCGTCGCCCTCGCCACCGAAGAGCCCGGCGCCGGCACCGGATGCTTCGTCTCCCGCCATGGCGAGATCGCCTGGTCCTGAAACCGGGACCGCCGCGACGCGTGCCCGGGTGAATCCCGGCCACCCGGCGGTGCGCCACGACGGGAAAGTCACCGTTCGTCACACATGGTGACTGTATGTCATCGAGTCATGGCGCAGGGCGGCCTGAGAGCCGACACTACGTGAGCCGGGGGGTGCACGTCCGGATCGTCGAGAGGGAAGACGGCGGCGTCGATCTCCGGCTGGACGGCATGCCCGTCCACGTCACGTACATGGACGGCGAGTACCACAGTCAGCTCGCCAACATGTTCACCGGATTCCCCACCGTCGACGACCTCGTGGAGTCCCTCCTGCAGACGCAGGGCAGGACGTGGGTCCTGCGTGGCGGACACGGCGGTGGCGGCCATGGCGGGCACGGCGGTGGCGGGCACGGTGGTGGAGGTCACCACCACGACCACGATCACCAACACGGCGGTGGAGGCGGCGTCCGGTGAACATCCGCAAGAACATCTACCGCCTGACCCCGCAGGAGCTCGCCGACTTCCAGGACGCGCTCGACGCGGTCAAGGCCGATGGAAGCTACGACGACTTCATCGCGCGCCACCACCACGCCATGATGGACGCGACCCCGATGCCGGACGAGGAGGCGGACACCAATGTCCGCAACGCCGCCCACCGCGGCCCGGCGTTCCTGCCCTGGCACCGGTACCTCTGCCGGGAGCTGGAACTGCTGCTCCAGTCCAAGAAGAAGAACGTCACCCTGCCCTACTGGGACTGGTCGGCCGACGCGGCCGCGCCCCTGGCGGCGCCGCTGTGGAACACCGACCCGGCCGCCGGCCCGGTGTACGTGGGCGGCGACGGCGACGGCCCGAACGGCGAGGTGACCACCGGGCCGTTCCGGCACTGGACCGCCCTGATCGAGGATCTGGAGACCGGCGGTCTCGTCCCCCGGCCGGGCATCGTCCGGGCGCTCGGCACAGTGATCGGCCCACCCGACCGGAACGTGCCCGTCTTCCCCACGGCAGCCCAGGTGGAGGACATGGTCCTCAACTGGGACACATACGACGAGGAGCCCTGGGCGCGGCCGAGCCGACGCAGCTTCCGCAACCGGCTGGAGGGCTGGCGGCGGACCGACACGGAAGCCGGCTCCCAGTTGCACAACCGCGTCCACATCTGGGTCGGCGGCGACATGGGACCCGGCACCTCCCCCAACGACCCGGTCTTCTTCCTGCACCACTGCAACGTCGACCGCCTGTGGGCCCGCTGGCAGCACTCGCACCCGAACGCGCCGTACCTCCCGGCGAGCGGTGGTCCCGTCGGACACAACCTCCACGACGACATGGCCCACCTCGTCACGACCGACGCGACACCCGCCCGCTCCCTCGACTACCGCCGGACCCTCGGCTTCGTCTACGACACCGACCCGCCGCTGGTGGAGCTGGCGACGCCCACCGTGAACTTCCGCAACATCCCCTCGGCGACGACCCGTTGGCGGCCCGCGGAGTTCCGGGTCCGTGCCGCCGCCCCCGTCCACCTGGAGATCGTGCCCGACAGCGGACCGGTCGCGCCGTACGGACTCACCACCCTCGGCGGGACGGTCACCCACGCCCCGGTCACCGACAACGCCCCGTTCGACGTGGTGCGGTTCTGGTTCGCCTTCACGGGCGAGGCGGCGGCGGGGCCCGCGGCCCGCGGCCCGGTGAAGATCCGCTGCGTGGAGACCGGCCAGGTCTTCGACGTGCTCCTCACGGCCAACACCGTCGCGCGGCAGACCACCGCAGTGGTGTTCGCGCTGGACAAGTCGCTCAGCATGGCCCGGCCCGTGGGCACCGGCGACAGCCGGATGCGGTTGCTGCGCGAGGCGGTCGCCCAGGGCGTCGAACTCGTCCGCGACGGGAGCGGCGCCGGGGTGGTGGCGTTCGACGAGGACGCGCACTCCGAGGTGAAGCCGGCGGCCTTCACCCCGGACGTGAGCCAGCGCGGCGACGTCCTGGCGGCGGTCGCCGCCCTGGAGTCGGGCGGCGACACCTCTGTCGGAGACGGCCTGGTCGCCGCCCAGCAGGCCGTCGTTCCGGTACTCCGCGACTTCGCGGACCACGCGCTGGTCGTCGTCACCGACGGTCTGGAGAACCAGCCCGAGTTCCTGGACGAGGTCGCCGGGACCATCGGCCTGCGGACCTTTGCCGTCGGCCTGGGCCGCGCCCAGCCGGTCAGCGCCCCCGCGCTGACCAGGCTGACCCAGGTGACCGAAGGAAGCCTGCTGATCGCCGACGTCCTCGGCGCCGACGCGGACGACCGCTTCCGCCTCTCCTCGTACGTCCTGCAAGCCCTCGCCCTGGCCGCGGACGACGACGTGGTGAGCACCGTGACGGGCGTCGTGGCTCCCGCGGCGGAGGTCCGCATCCCGTTCCGGCTCACGGAGGCGGACATCGAGACCACGGTGATCCTGCTGAGCGACGTGGCGTCAGTGCGCCTGACGCTGGAGACTCCGGCGGGGCAGCTGCTGACGGAGTCGGACCTCGCCGCGCTGGGCGCACCCGTCCAACCCGGCCCCGCCATGGCGTACTGCCGCTTCCGCCTGCCGCTGGACGCCGGCCCCGGGGCGCATGCCGGCACCTGGCACGTGCGCCTCACGGCCGACGAGGACGCGGTGCGCGAGGAGACCGGCCGGCTCAGGACCGAGGCGAAGGGCAACCCGGCACGGCTGGTGGACGTGGACGGGCTGGAGGCGCACGGCCCGCGCTACGGCCTCCTCGTCCATGCCTGGAGCAACCTGCGCTTCCATGCCCGGCTCACCCAGCCGAGCCTGGAACCGGGAGCGACCCTCAGGATCGACGCCTCCCTCACCGAGTTCGGTCGGCGGATCGAGGGCGGGGCCGAGGTGGCGGCGGAGGTGACGCGTCCCGACGGCGTCCTGGTGCGCGTGCCGCTCGACGAGGAGCTGCCGGGGGCCTTCCGCGGCGGGTTCGAGGCGGGCATGGCGGGAGTGTGGCGGATCCGGGTCACCGCCACGGGCCATACGCATGGACGGACGCCGTTCACCAGGGAACAGTGCTTCACCGCCGCCGTGCTGGCGGGCGGGGACGGCCCGCCGGTCCACGTCGTCGCCTCGGACGAAGACGGTGAGCCGGTGACGGGCTGAAACCGCCCGACCACTCCGATCGGCGACGTCGTCGTCGCGGACGTCGGCAGGAGGCCGTCCGTTCACCGCCGTCCGTTCACTGCGGACGGCACAAGGAAAGGCAAGGGGGTCGCCCACTCCTTGCCATGCTCAACGTATAGCGGACAAGGGGGCTTGCGGCAAGGCCCGGGGCGTGCCGCAGAATCTCCGGCCGAGGCCGTTACCGGCGGACAGGGGAGTTGCGAAGTGCGGGTGTTGTTGTCGACGTACGGGTCGCGCGGGGACGTCGAACCACTGGTGGGACTCGCGGTGCGGTTGCGGGCGCTCGGCGCGGAGGTGCGGGTGTGCGCCCCGCCGGACGAGAGCTTCGCTCAGCTGTCGGCCCGCGTCGGAGTGGAGTTGGTGCCGGTCGGGCTGCCGATGGGGACGATGGCGCCGCCGTCGACGGAATCGGCGGCCTCCCGGCGTGTGACCGAGCTGGCCGCGCAGTTCGGCACGGTCGCCGCGGCGGCTGAGGGGTGTGACGTCCTTCTGGCGACCGGGCTCGCGCACTTCGCCTCGCGGTCGGTGGCCGAGAAGCTCGGCGTCCCCTACGTGTACGCGACCTTCTGCCCGTTCCTGCTGCGGTCGCCGCACCAGGCGCCCCCCGCGCTGCTGCCGGGCCAGTCGTACCCACCGGACGTGACCGACAACCGGGTGCTGTGGGACCTGAACGCCCGGACCTTCGACGCGCTGCACGGCGAGGCGCTCAACGCCCACCGGGCCTCGGTCGGTCTGCCCGCGGTGGACGACGTGTACAGCTTCGTCTTCACCGACCGGCCGTGGCTGGCGTCGGACCCGGTCCTGGGGCCGTGGCGGGAGACCTCGGAGCTCGACGTCGTGCACACCGGGGCGTGGATCCTGCCGGACGAGCGCCCGTTGGCGGACGACCTGCTGGCGTTCCTGGACGCGGGCGCACCCCCGGTGTTCGTCGGCTACGGCAGCATGCGCGGCGTCTCGGCGGACATCGCCCGGGTGTCCATCGAGGCGATCCGTGCGCAGGGCCGCCGCGCGCTCGTCTCCCGCGGCTGGGCCGATCTGGCGCTGATCGACGACCAGGACGACTGCTTCGTCGTCGGCGAGGTCAATCAGCAGGCGCTGTTCGGCCGGGTGTCCGCGGTCGTGCACCACGGCGGCGCGGGCACCACGACGACGGCCGCCCTGGCCGGCGCGCCCCAGGTGGTGGTACCCCAGGCAGCGGACCAGCCGTACTGGTCCGGCCGGGTGGCCGACCTGGGCATCGGCGCGGCACACGACGGCTCGGCTCCGACCACGAAGTCCCTGTCCGCCGCGCTCAGTACGGCGCTGAGCCCCGAGACCCGCGCACGAGCGAGGGCCGTGGCCGGCACAGTCCGCACCGACGGGGCGACCGTGGCCGCGAAGCTGCTGCTCGACACCGTCAGCCGAGCAAGGCTGCCGATGTCCGCGTGAGTCACACGGCGCGTGAGTCACACGGCGCGTGAACCACACGGCGCGTGAACCACACGGCGCGTGAGTCACACGGCGCGTGAACCACACGGCGCGTGAAGCACACGGCACGTCCATTGCACGGGATCAACGAGCAGGGGCAAACGCCCGTTCTGTGCCGGGCCGCACCGCCGACTCGGCGTGCGCGACCGTGCCCTGCTCGGCACGCGGTCAAGCTGCGGTCCGCCCGCGGCCCCGTCCCGCCGCCGCGGTCACGGCGGAGACGACGGAGGTCGCGGCGAGGCTTCCCAGCATGACCAGCCCCGCACCGACGGCGAAAAGGCCGCTGGCGTCGTCCGACCAGTCGTAGAAGGCGGCCGCGGTGAGGCCGGCGGTGGTGCCGAGCACGGCCCCCGCGACGTGGCGCCGGGATGCCGCCCAGCACACCGGTGCCAGCAGGGTCAGCACCAGCCCGATCACCTGCCACGCCTCGTACGGGCCGGTCGTCGAACCGTCGGGGTGCACGTCACGATGCTGGTCCCAGCCCAGCCAGGCCGCCCACGCCGCTGACGCCACCGCAGCCGGCACGAGGATCGACAGGAGGCGGGAACCGGGTCTCTGCAGTCCTTTGTTCATGACCCCAGCCTCGCGGCCGGCGCCGGCGCCGCACAGAGCGCAGATACTCAGGTGCGGGGGAGTACATGAGGCAGCGACAGGGGCGGCCGGCCGGCACTCGGGTCCACCGGGGATCGGCCTGCCGATGAGAGCGACCGGGACGAACAAGCAGAAGTGGCCGATCGCCATGGTGAGCGTCCAGACCGCAACTCGCGCGCGGCCTGGTCGATCTCGCCGGCAGGCTGCCCGGCCTGACGGTCCTGGAGCGTACCGTCAACGGGCAGCCCGGCCTGGTCGCCCAGCAGGACGGCGTCATCGTGACCGTGTACGCGTGCGACATCGCGGGCGACCGGATCACGCACATCTGGGCCGTACGCAACCCCGAGAAGCTCCGGCCGTGGACGGTGAGACACAGCACCGGAACCGATCCAGCCGCACAGCGCGCTGATGGTCGGGCCGTGTGTCGACAGACCGGGGCACCCCGGGATGGGGTGGGCACCGACCCGGCGGGCGTCGTCCGGGCCCCGCTCCGGCACCATTCCGGCCAGGATCGCGCCGGGTTGGTGCCGGGGTCCAAGAAGTGGACGGGTCTTGGTGTGGCGCTGCGGCTGCTGTAGAAATGGGCCCCATGATTCAGAAGCCCTTGGTGCGACGCCTGGTCATCGACCTGTGCCGACGCCCGGCTTCGTGTTGTCGCTGACGTCGCGTCCCTGACGTCCCCCCGGCCGGTGGTGTCGCCCGAGCCGGTGCGGTTCGGCCATCGCGCCTCTCCAGTGGCTGATGTCTCCGCCCCGGACCAGTGCTGTCCCGGGCTGTTCGACCCTTCGGCCCCGTCGGCTGCTCCGGTCGTCCCGACCGCTGTCGACCCGTCCCGGCCTCTCCCGACCTTCTTCGACCTGACTCGGTCCCCCTTGATCGATCTTGGTTGATCGTCGCCTGGCACGCCTGTCCGTCCGTGCTCGTCCGTCCGTGCTCGTCCGTCCGTGCTCGTCCGTCCGTGCTCGTCCGTCCGTGCTCCGCCGATCGTGCTTCAGCGCTGGCTGGGCCCCCTGGAGGCCGCCCCATGTCCTTGGCAACACGTCCCCAAGACACCGATGCCGTGTCTGGCGAGAAGCCGGTACGGCGGCGGCGCCGGCTTCCGGCCCGGGTGCGTCATGTCGCTCTGCCGTTCGGCTCGCTCCTGCTGTTCCTGGTGCTGTGGCAGGGGCTCGCCGCGAGCGGGGCGTGGAGCGAGACGCTGGTTCCGCCGCCCGCCAAGGTGTGGGACGCGTTCGTCGCGGTGTCCACGACGAACGACGGGGTACGCGGCTACAACGGCACCTACCTCGTCGAACACCTCGGCATCAGTCTGCGGCGCATCGCGCTCGGGGCCGGGGCCGGCATCGCCGCCGGGGTGGTGTTCGGGCTGCTGATGGGCACCGTCGGCTGGCTGCGGTCGCTGTTCGAGCCGTGGATCACCTTCCTGCGCACGCTGCCGCCGCTGGCGTACTTCTCCCTGCTCATCATCTGGCTGGGCATCAACGAGGAGCCGAAGGTCACGCTGCTGGCCGTGGCCGCGTTCCCGCCGGTGGCGGTGTCCACCACGACCGCCGTGGCCGCCGTGCCGAAGAGCCTGGTCGAGGCGGCCCGCGCGCTCGGCGCGTCCCGCTGGGACGTCGTCCGCGACGTCGTCGTCCCGTCCGCCCTGCCGGAGACGCTCACCGGCGTCCGGCTGGCCGTCGGCGTGGCCTACTCGTCGCTGGTCGCGGCCGAGCTGGTCAACGGCCTGCCCGGGATCGGCGGCATGGTCAAGGACGCCGCGAACTACAACAACACGCCGGTCGTGCTCGTCGGCATCATCGCCATCGGCGTCTCCGGTCTGGTCATCGACGGCCTGCTGCTGCGGCTGGAACGTGCCGTCGTGCCCTGGCGCGGTCGCGTGTGACCGCGCCGCTCACCGTCCCTCCCCCGCACAGAAACGGCACCGCCATGTCCCGAACCCCGCACCGCCCGTCGCGCCGACTGCTGCTCGCCGGTGCCCTCGCCGCCGTTTCCGCGGCCGTCACCGGCTGCTCCTCGGACAGCGAGGCGTCGTCGTCCGGCGGGTCCAAGACGCTGCGCATCGGCTACTTCGCCTTCCCCACCGGCGACCTGATCGTGAAGAACAGGAAGCTCCTGGAGAAGGCCCTGCCGGACCACGACATCAGATGGATCAAGTTCGACTCCGGCGCCGGCGTCAACCAGGCCTTCATCGGCAAGTCCCTCGACATAGCCGCCCTGGGGTCGAGTCCGTTCGCCCGGGGGGTGTCCGGGGCCTCGCCGATCCCGTACAAGGTGGCGTGGATCCTCGACGTGGCGGGCGAGAACGAGGCGCTCGTGGCGCGCAAGGCGACCGGTGTGTCGGACGTGGCCGGGCTCAAGGGGAGGACCGTCGCCACGCCGTTCGCCTCCACCTCGCACTACAGCCTGCTGGCGGCGCTGGAGGAGGCCGGGCTGAAGGCCTCCGACGTCAAGCTCGTCGACCTCCAGCCGCAGGCGATCCTCGCCGCCTGGCAGCGGGGGGACATCGACGCCGCGTACGTGTGGCTGCCCACCCTGGACGAACTGCGCACGACCGGGACCCAGCTCACCAGCAGCAAGGAGATCGGCGCCGCCGGCAAGCCGACCCTGGACCTGGCCGTCGTCTCGGACGAACTGATCGCCCGGAACCCGCAGGCGATCGCCGCCTGGCGGAAGGTGCAGGCCGAGGCGCTGCGGGTGCTCGCATCCGACCGCGACGGCTCGGTGAAGGCCGTCGCGGCGGAGCTCGGTATCAGCGCGGCCGACGCCGAGGCGCAGCTCGCGCAGGGGGTGTTCCTCACCCCGGAGCAGGTGACGTCCGCCGACTGGCTGGGCACCGAGAGCGGTCCGGGCGAACTGCTGACGTACGTCACCGACACCGGACGGTTCCTGGCCGACCAGAAGCAGATCGACGCCGCGCCGTCCGAGGACGCCGTCCGCAAGGCCTTCTACCTCGAGGGGCTGTCCGATGTCCGCGGGTGAGACCACGAAGTCCGGCCGGAGCGCCCCCACCGGACAGGCCGGCTCCGTCCGGCTCGACCAGGTCGTCCACCGGTACGCGTGGGGCGGGGAGGCCGTCACCGCCGTGGGGCCGGTCGATCTGACCGTTCCCGCCGGGGAGTTCCTGGTGCTGGTCGGCGCCTCCGGCTGCGGCAAGAGCACGCTGCTGCGGCTGATCGCCGGGTTCGAGCGGCCCACCCACGGCTCGGTGCGGGTGTCCGGAGCCGAGCCGCGGCCCGGTGAGGCAGCCGGTGTGGTCTTCCAGACGCCGCGGCTGTTCCCGTGGCGGACGGTGCGCGGCAACATCGACCTGGCGCTGCGGTACGCGGGCGTCGAGCGCGGCCGTCGGCCCGAGCGGCGGGCGGAACTGCTGGCGCGGGTCGGGCTGGAGGGCACCGAGGAGCGGCGCGTCTGGGAGATCTCCGGCGGCCAGCAGCAGCGTGTCGCCATCGCGCGGGCCCTGGCCGCGGAGAATCCCCTGTTCCTGCTGGACGAGCCGTTCGCGGCACTGGACGCGCTGACCCGGGAGCGGCTCCAGGAGGACGTCCGCCGGGTGACCGCGCAGACCGGGCGGACGACGGTGTTCGTGACGCACTCGGCCGACGAGGCGGTGTTCCTCGGCTCGCGCATCGTCGTGCTGACCAAGGGGCCGGGCACCGTGGCCCTGGACCTGCCGATCCCGCTGCCGCGCGGTGACGTCGACGCCGAAAAGCTGCGCGAGTCACGGGAGTTCACCGAGCTGCGGGCACGGGTCGCCCACGCCGTGAAGGCCGCCGCGGCGGCCTGACCACCCGAACGCCGGGGCCTGGAGCCCACCGGCCCCGGCGACGAAACCAAGGAAGGGACACACATCACGTGAGCATCCTCAGCGTCCGGCCCGCGGTGGCGCGGCTGCCGATCACCGAACTCGGCCCGCACTTCGGCGCCGAGCTCCACGGCGTCGACCTCGGGCGCCTCGACGACGACCAGGTCCTCGCGCTCCGCGAGGCGCTCGTGCGGTACAAGGTGCTCTTCGTCCGCGGACAGGACGGCCTCGACGACGCCGCCCAGATCGAGTTCGGCCGGCGCCTGGGCGAGGTCACCACCGGGCACCCGGTGCACGACTCCGGGGACGTGGCCCCCGAGGTGTACTCCCTGGACAGCGCGGACAACGGCTTCGCCGACGTGTGGCACACGGACGTGACGTTCGTGCGGCGGCCGCCCGCGATCTCCGTGCTGCGGGCCGTGGTGCTGCCGCCCCACGGTGGCGACACCAACTGGGCCGACAGCCAGCTCGCCTACGAGTCGCTGTCGCCGGGCCTGCGGGCCTACGTCGACACGCTCACCGCCGTCCACGACGGCACCCGCGAGTTCGGCTACTACCTCGCCCAGCACCGGCAGGGGAAGGGCAACGTGTGGGAGGGGAAGGTGTTCACCGACCTGACGCCGGTCGAGCACCCGGTGGTGCGGGTGCACCCCGAGAGCGGCCGCAAGGGCCTCTTCGTGAACCCGGGCTTCACCTCGCACATCGTCGGCGTCTCCGAGTACGAGAGCCGGGGCGTCCTCGACATCCTCTACGCCCACCTCACCAAGCCCGAGCACGTCGTGCGCCACCGCTGGCAGCCGGGTGACGTCGCCCTGTGGGACAACCGCAGCACGGCCCACTACGCCAACCGCGACTACGGCGACCAGCACCGCGTCATGCACCGCATCACCCTGCGCGGCGACCTGCCCGTGGGCCCGTCCACCCCCCGCCCCGAGGGGGGTGACGGTCGGGCGTAGGCGTCCCGAGAGGGCGGGGCCCGCCCGTCACGGCGGGCGGGGGACCGTCCCGGCGATGCGCCGTCCCGCCGTCCCGCCGTCCCGCCGTCCCGCCGTCCCGCCGATACGCCGATGCGGTGAGGATGCGCTGCCCGTCGCCCGTCGCCCGTCGCCCGTCGCCCGACGCCCGCGCCCGCGCCGGCGTCCCCCGCACACCGTCGAACGCCAGGAGGCGCCGCCCGAGGTGCCGCCCCCACCCTCGACGAGCGTCCGGTCACGGTGTCCTCGCCGCGGCCCCGCTCGAAGAGCCCGGCCCCCGCCTGAGCAGCTCCGCTTATCGGTCGGAAACCAACCGGACTTGGACGCGGGGAAAACACCATGGATCAATCGGTGCATGCGAACTCTTCGTGGAATCCCGGTCCCCGACAGAGCCACGGAAGGCGCGGGGGCAGGGTACGGCATGGTGCTCGTGTCGGTTCTGACCGCCACCTTCATCGGCGGCTTCGACTCCAGCGTCATGCTGCTCGCGGCCCCCACGCTGCAGACCGCGCTCGGAGCGTCGTTCGTCCAGACCCAGTTGGTCGTCGTCGGCTACACCACGGCCTACGCGGTCGCCCTGATGACCGGGGGCAGGCTGGGTGACGTCTTCGGCCGCAGGCGGGTCTTCCTGTGGGGAGCGGCGGGCTTCACGCTCACCTCGGCGGCCTGCGCCCTCGCCGGCACACCGGACGTCCTCGTCGTGGCACGTGTCCTCCAGGGACTGACCGCCGCACTGATGCTCCCTCAGGTGCTGGCGATCATCCGCGCCTCCCTGCCCCCTCGGCTCCGGCGCCGCGCGGTCGGGTTCTACGGTGCCACCATCGGGCTGGCCTGGGTCGCCGGACCGGTGTTCGGCGGGGCCCTCATGGCGTGGGATCCGTACGGCCTCGGATGGCGGGGGCTGTTCCTGGTCAACCTCCCCATCGGCGTGCTGATCGTCGCCGGCGCCTGGAAGGCGGTGCCCGAGAGCCACGGACCGCGCAAACGGCTCGACGTGACGGGCGCGGTGATACTCGGCGCGGCGCTCTGCCTGCTGCTGTCCGTGCTGGGGAGGTCACTCGACCTCACAGCGACGCAGGTGGTGATGGCGCTGGGTGCCGTGGGGGCCCTGCTGGCGCTGTTCTGGGTCCGTGAGCTCCGCTTGGAGGCGCGTTCACTGGCTCCCATCGTCTCCCCCGGCCTCTTCCGGCAGCGCCGCTTCGCCCGAGGTCTGCTCGCGGTCCTGGTCTTCTACGCCGGGAACCAGGGATTCTTCGCCCTGCTCGCCTATTACGTCCAGGACGGCCTGGAGCGGAGCCCTCTCGTCACGAGCTTCCTCTTCTCGCCCCTGTCCGCCGGTTTCGCACTGGCGAGTGCCGTCGGCGGACGCATACCGGCGTACCGGGAGCGCAGGACCGTGCTCGGGGGCGTCTGCCTGATGGCCGCCGGTCTGCTGATCTTCGCGGCCGTGGTCTGCTGGGCGTCCGTCTCCCTGCAACTGTCCGTGCTGCCGGGGGCGTTGGGCATGCTGGGTCTGGGGCAGGGACTGGTGGCGGGCCCGTTGATCTCGCTCGTGCTGAGCACGGCCCCGCTGGAGGAGAGCGGAGCGGCCAGCGCCGTCCTCCTGACGGTCACCCAGCTCGCCCATGCCTGCTCGGTGGCGGCCATCGGCTCCGTCTTCAGCGTGGTACTCGGCGCAGCACCCGGCGAGGGCACCCATGGGCCGGCGGCCCATGCGCGGGCCGCCTCCTCCACCGCACTGGTCGTGCTGGCGGTGTGCCTCCTGGCGGGGTTCCTTCTCCGGCGGCTCTTCCCCGGTGCCCCGCGGCGGACCGGCCCCGTCGTGCGGTGACCGAGGCGGCGTCCGGCTTCTCTCCCCGCGCGCCGGACCGTCCATATGCGGACGAGGGCGCCCGGACCGCGGTCCACCGGACAGCCGGGGTCTATAGAATCCGTGATCGTGGAGTTACGGCACCTTCAGTACTTCGTTGCGGTGGCGGAAGAGCTGCACTTCGGGCGTGCGGCGGACCGCCTGGGCATCGCGCAGCCCGGTCTGAGTCAGCAGATCAAGGCACTCGAGCGGCGTCTGTGTGCCGAACTCTTCCTCCGCGACCGTCGCCGGGTCGAGTTGACCGAAGCGGGAAGAGCGCTGCTGCCCTTGGCGCGCGACGTGCTGAGCAGGTGCAGGAACCTTCAGGAGGTCATCCGCACCTACGGAACCGGTCACGTCGGCCGGCTCCGCATCGGCATCGCGCGGTCCGCCGCGGGGGGTGTCACGGATGTCCTGGTGGAGGCCTTCATGACCGCGTTCCCCCAGGTGGAGGTGCGGCTCTCCAGCGGGCACACGGCCGCTCACGAGGAGGAGTTGAGCGCGGGCGCGATCGACGTCGCGTTCGTGCGCCTTCCCCTCGAGAACACCGGTGAGCTGGTCAGCCGCAAGGTCGCCCAGGAGGCGCTGGTGGTCGCCCTGCCCGAGCGGCACCGGCTGGCCGCACAGGGCGTCGTCGGCGTGCGGGACCTGGTCGGCGAACCCCTCGTCTGGTGGCCCCGCGAGAACGGGCCGGGGATGTGGGACCACATCCTGGACCAGGTCTTCGGCCCCGGAAACCGCCCCGAGGTCTCCCGGTGGGAGCCGGAGGAGGAGCGCATGCTGCACGCCGTCGCCCGGGGACACGGGATCACCGTGCTGTGCGAGGGCCGGGCGGGGCGGCTGACGGTGCCGGGCGTCGTCATCAAGTCCTTCGCGCATCCGGTCCCGACCTGTGCGCTGGGTCTCGCCTGGCGGTCCGACAGCACGCTTCCCACACTGCACCGCTTCCTGAACCACGCGGACACCCTGATCGACGCCTCCGCCTGACCTCGCCGTTCCGGCCGTCCTCGGGCGCCGTCGTCCAGTGGTCGTCACGTTCCCGGAGATCAGCTGTCGTCGCGCTCACGGAGATCAGCTGTCGTTGTGCCCGCGGACGGCGGGGGAGTCCGAGGTGAGCACCGCCCTGAAATTGCGCACCACGGGGCTCGTCTCCCCCCGTCGCCACACGAGTTGCAGGGGCAACGGCTCGGGTTTGGGGGTGAGCTGCCGGAACTCCACGCCCGGTTGCCGCAACGCCGCCATGGTGCGCGGGACGATGGAGACGCCCACCTCGGCCGCGACCAGCCCGATGATGGTCTGCATGTGGCCCGCTTCCTGCGACACCTGGATCTCGAACCCGGCGGCCCGGGTCAGACTCGTGATCCGGTCGTGCAGCGCCGGTCCCATGCGACGGGGGAACATGATGAACGGTTCACTGGCCAGCTTGGCCGTGGGCAGGAGGACGGTGGGTGCCAGAGGATGCCGGCGGGGCAGCGCCGCGACCAGGACGTCACGGAAGATCTCCTGGCTCGCCAGGCCCTCCGATATCTCGCTCTCGCCCCAGGCGTGCAGGATGCCCACATCGATGCGCCCGGCGAGCAGTTCCTCGATCTGGCGGGCGCTGGGCAGCTCCCGCACCTGTAGTTCGACGCCCGGATACACCCGTCGGAACCGGCGCAGCAGACGGGGGATCAGCTCGGGGACGGCCGATCCGACGAAACCCAGGGAGAGTTCGCCGACATCACCGCGCCCTGTCTGCCGGGCGGCCAGCTGGGCTCTCTCGACGTGGTGCAGGGCGCGGCGGGCTTCGGCCACGAAGCTCTCGCCTGCCGCGGTGATGCTGACCTCCCGGGTGGTCCTCTCGAACAGGGAGACGCCTAACTCGTCCTCCAGCTTGCGCACCTGCTGGCTCAGCGTCGGCTGTTGCAGACCGAGACGCCGGGCCGTGCGGCCGAAGTGGAGCTCCTCCGCCAGTACCACGATGTAGCGCATCTGTTCAAGATTCATACCTCCATGCAATCACAGAGGCCGAATCTGATGAACAATCAAAGGTGGGGGTGGCGCGGGCGATCACACTGTGGAGCATGCGACCTCGATCCTCCGCTTCCGTTCTGGCCACGACCGTTGCCGCAGTCGTTCTCGCCCTGGCGCCCGCCGGCCCGGCGGCCGCCCATCACGGCTGGGAGCACTACGACACGACCGCGCCCTATTACGCATCCGGCACCGTGACCGGCGTGAGGTGGGGCAACCCGCACCCCGAGGTGACACTGCGCGTCGAGGACAAGCAGGTGCCTCAGGGCTGGGCCGACCGTGACATCCCCTCGGACCTCGAGGACATCGGCGGCCGGCAGGTCATGGAGGCGACTCGCTCCTACTCCGGTTCGAGCGACGAGCTGACCCTGATCCTCGCCCCCATCGAGCGGCTGTCCGCCTGGGGGATGGAAGGCCGGGTGGAGGAGGGGGAGAAGCTGGAGGTCGTCGGGTACCTGGACCGTGACCACGACGACGAGCTGCGCCCCGAGATGATCGTCCTCGAGGACGGGCAGACGGTGCGCCAGCGGTCCGTCCCCCTGCCGGTCGCCCCCGAGCCCGCGCCCGAGGAGGGCGGGGCGGAGCCGACGGGTTCCGGGGCCGACGGCCAGGCCGCGGAACAGGAGCGCAGTGCCGCGCCCGCCGCCGACGACTCCTCCGACGCGACCGTCTGGCTGGTGACCGGCGGTGCCGTCCTGCTCCTCTTCGTGGGGGGCGGGTACTACGTGGTGCGTCGCGCCAACAAGGCCTGAACCATGAACGAGTTCTTCTCCTGGCTCGAACGGTCCAGCCTGGGCGACGCCGTCCGGACGACACCCCTGGTGTACTCGTCGCTGGAGAGCGTGCACATCCTCGGTATCGCGCTGCTCGTCGGACCCGCCATGGCGTTCGACCTCCGGCTCCTCGGGGTCGGCCGCCGGATGCTGCCCGTCACGGCGGCCGCCCGGCATCTGCTGCCGCTGGCCCGCCTCGGATTCGCGATCGCGGTCACCAGCGGTCTGGTGATGTTCGTCTCCGGTGCCGTAGCGGTCGGCAACAGCGGTGCGGCTCCCTGGAAGCTGGGCCTGCTGATCGTGGCGGGCGTCAACATCGCCGTCTTCCACTGGGGGGCCTACCGCCGGGTGGACGGCTGGGACATCGAGGTCCCGACGCCGGCGAGAGCGAAGACGGCGGCCACCGTGTCGATCCTCGTGTGGAGCTCAGTGATCGCGGCCGGCCGCCTGCTCGCCTACACCTGAGGAGCTCCCGCTCCGTATCGACGCACGCGGAAGCCCTCCCCGTCCGGGGAGGGCTTCCGCTGTGCGTGCGCGGACGCGAGCGGCCCAAAATCTCACAGTGTGAGAATTTGTACTTCTTAGTGACGGTATTGTTAATTCCGTTTTACGTGTTCAATCATTACATGGTCAAGCGTAAATAAAGGCCGGGATTAATTTCTCTTTACCTGTTGATGCGTTGACTCCGGGGGGCCTAGTGTGGCTAGCAAGTGCCGGGATGTGAACGGAAAACGGAGGAGCTTTGTTAGTCAACAGTCAAGACCGGCTCCAGGAGCTTCTGGAAGCGCAGGCGGAAGCGAAACACCATCTTGACAGAGTGCCGACCGAAGCGTTCTACGAGGATAAGCTGCGTCGCGTATGGGAAAGAGCGTCCAAGGCTCCGGCGTACGGCACGCTCGGACCCTTCTCCATGGACGAATTCCGTAAGCTCCAGGTCACTTCCAAGGACGAGCTGAAGGCGCGGCCGCTGGAATTCTGCGCCGTCACCCCGGACGGCGCCGACAAGTACTACGAGACGACGGGCACCACCGGTCGTGCGACGCCGACCCCGCGCCTGGCCGCGGACGTCATCCGCAACGCGGTCTCCGTCGCCGAGGCGTGGCGCCCCCTGCTCTCCCCCGAGGACCGGGTGCTCAGCCTGCTGCCCTCCGACGTCGTTCCGGTCGGCGACCTCATCGCGCAGGTGTGCGAGTACCTCGGTCTCGTCCACACCCGGGCCTACCCCTTCGCGACGGGCATCTGCGACTGGGACCGGCTGACGGGCATCTGGCGTACGCTGCGCCCCACCACGGTGTTCGTCGCGCCGGGCGTCGCCCAGCAGCTGACCCGCCTGCTCAAGCGCCGCGGCGAACTCGACACGCTCAGCGCGGACGTCGCCCGGATCATGCTGCTGGGGGAGGTGAACACCGAACCCTTCCGCGTCCGCCTCGGATCCTGGTGGGGCGCCTCCGTCTACGACGCCAGCTACGGCAGCACCGAGACCGGGACCCTCTCCACCTCCTGCCGGAACGGCCGGCACCACCTTCTGCCGGCCGCCCACTACTTCGAGCTGGCCACCGACACCGGCGTCGTCCCACCGCTCGGCGGGGCCCGCGGACGTCTTGTCGTCACCCCGCTCAACCTGCACGCCCGGCCGCTGCTGAGGCTGGACACCGGCGACGAGGTCACCGTCACCGACGGCTGCGCCTGCGGCTCGCCGGCGCCGTCGGTCGTCGTGCACGGGCGCAGCAGCGACGCCCTGGTGCTCGGCGGCGCCAAGATCACCGTTCGGGACCTGGAAGAGGTCGTCTACGGCGTGACCGGCGCCACCGGATACCTCATGGAAATAGACCCCGAAGGCACGCCGCTGCGTCTGCTGCTGGAACGCGACAGTGATTCCGACCGGAATCTCGAAAACGACATGGCGGAAGCGGTGCGCACCGCTTCGCGGGATTCTCTCCAGCTCACCTGGGACACCGTAGCCTTTGTCAACACATTGCCGTCCACGACGAAAAGCGGCGGCTCGCAGAAAAGCTGGAAACGCACCAACATCCGAGTCGTGGAAAAGGCGTCGTGATGGTCCCCGAAGACCTCGTGCTCGATTCCTCGGCCATCGGAACGCCGAGCGGTCAACCCGATCTGTGGTGCACATACGCCGCGATTCGCACCATCGCCTGGCTCGGCCGGCCCGAGGGGCTCGTGAAAGCGGAGGAGACGGCGCGCTACCTGTCGTCGCGCCGCAACGGCGACGGCGGATACGCCTGGAGCCGCGGCATGGCCTCCGACGCCTGGGCCACGTACTACTGCACGCAGGGACTGACCGACCTGCTGCGCTTCGGTGTCGCCGACGCCGAGCTGAGCGGTGTCGCACGGACCACGGCGTGGCTGCGCACCACATGGTCGGACGACGCCTTCGCCATGATGCCGGGACAGACCCCGGACGCCTGGGCGACCTTCTTCTCCACCCGCACGGCCGTCGAGATCTGCTCCGACAGCGAGGCGATCGACACCGAGCGGCTGCTGAAGTGGCTCTCGGCGCTCCAGACGGCCGACGGCGGCCTCGCCTGGAGCCCGGAGCACGCCGCACTCGGCGGGGCCGATGCCCGTGCCTGCTTCTACGGGGTACTGGCCTGGCGTGCCCTCACCCGGGTCGGCGCCCACCCGGCTCCCTGGGACGTCGACCGGCTCGTGGCGTGGCTCCGGGCGCAGCAGACACCGGAGGGCGGATTCCGGTTCTCGCCCGAGGCCGAAGTGCCCTGCATGTGGGCCACCTACCGGGCGACGGTCGCCCTGGACGCGCTCGGCAGCGCCCCCACCGCCCCCCGGGCCTGCGTGTCCTGGATCGAGCGCATGCGCGGGGAGACCGGCGCGTTCGTGCGCTGGGAGGGCTACCCCGTCGAGGACGTGTGGGCGTCGTTCTGCGCCATCGGCTCGCTCCGCGCCCTGCGCGCGCCGACCGAGGCGTACGCGGACGCCGTGGTGGCCCGGATGCGGCAACTGGCCTGCGCGGACGGCGGCTACACCTATCGCGAACCGGACCTCGCGGCCGACGCCCTGTCCACCTCGGCGAGCATCCTGTCCGACCGGGCGCGCGGCGTGACGCAGGCGAGCCCCGACATCGAGGCCCGGCGCCGCTGGCTGCGCGGATGCCTGCTGCCCAACGAGGGCGGCGTGATGTACATGCCCGCCCGCGGCAGCGAAGTGCGCTGCACCCTGTGGGCGTTGGAGGCCGGCGCGCTGCACGGCGATCCCCGCCCGGCCGGGCGGATAGGCCCCTGGCTCCGGGGCCTGCAGAACCCCGACGGCGGCTTCGGCTACTGGGAGGGCCGCGGCTCCGACGTGGTCTCCAGCGTGTCGGCCGCCGAGATCCGGCGGATCCTCGGCGACGGCCGGATCCCCGGCGACGGCCGGATCCCCGGCGACGGCCGGATCCCCGACGACGGCCACGACGACGTGCTGGACCCCTCGGCACTGCTGCGGTTCCTCCGGTCCTGCCGCACACCCGGCACCCCCGAGACGGAGTGGCGTGCCGGCAACGTTCCGGGCGGTGAGCCGACCCTGCGGTCCACCCTCCAGGCCCTGCGCGCCCGGCAGCTGCTCGGGGACACCGACCGGCAGGCCGTGGCCCAGGCCCTGCAACGGCACCGGGTGCCGGGCGGCGGCTACGCCCACACCGGCAACCGCATCCCCGACCTGCTCAGCACCTACGAGGCGGTGCTCACCGCCGGCCGCCACGGCATCCCCCTCGACCGCGCGCACATCGGCGCGTTCTGCGGACGTGTCACCCAGGAGCGGGGAACGGCCTGGACGCCCCTGGCGCCCGCGGACGGCCGAGACCTCCTCGCCGGCTCCGTCGGCGACCTGCTGCGGCAGTGGGTGAGCGGTGACACCGCGCCACTGCCCGCCCTGACCATCTCGTGAGGTCCGACACCCCATGCCCACGATCACCATCACCACGCCCGAGCTGCCCGCGCCCACCCGCAGGGCCATCGCGGTCCGGCTCACCCGCTGGCTGACCGCACACGACGTGATCCCGTCGCACGTCGTGGTCCGGTTCGTCGCGGAGCGGCCCGGCAGCCTCTACGCCGGTGCCCTGCCGGTGGAAGCCCTGCCCGCCGCCGAGGACGACGACGCGATCCACCACGCCGGCGTCGTCTGCCAGCTCGGCGTGGAACGGGACGAGTCCTTCCGCGACGCCCTGGCCGCCGAGATCGGTGCCGCCCTGCGGGTCGGAGCCGGCACGGCGTTCTTCCACCTCGACATGCAGCCGGCCGCCCGCAGCCACGTCTACGTGGCCTTCGACGGCCTGCTGCGCCGCGCCGACCGTCTCGCCGGCGCGCCCGAACAGACCAAGGAGCCCGCAGCATGAGCACTTCCAGCGTGATTCCGGACAGAGCCCAGATCCTCACCCGACTGCGGGCCGCGCTGGCCGTCCCGCTCGGTGACGCGGTCGAGGGCGTCGACGACCACGCCGACCTCGCCGAGGCGCTCGGCGAACGCTACGACAGCCTCGCCGCCATGGAGTGCATCACCACCGTCGAGACCCACTTCGGCGTCGAGGTCGACTTCGTCTCCGACGACGTACGCCACATCTTCGCCACGCTCTCCCGCATCGCCGAGTTCGTGCAGGACCGGCTGGAGGACCATGCGGCCATCGGAGCGGTTCCCGATGCCTGACACGGCCACGACGGACCGCGCCCGATCCGTCCGCCACCGGGAGACCGAGTTCCGCACGTCCGGCCACACCGGCACCCCCGTGTCGTGGTGGCGGGGCGAGGACCAACTGGCGCACGAGGCCGCCCTGGTGGCCGACCTCCTGGTCGGCGAGGTCGACCACGTCATCAACTTCGCCCCCACCAAACACCTCTTCGGGCACCTCTTCGGCGAGGTGCTGCCCCGCGCGCGCGGCGTCGACGTGCACCAGGCATGGCGGCACCCGGTGACCGCCGTACCGCCACTGCGGCCGGAAGCCCGCACGCTCCTGGTGTGCCTGCCCTCGGCCTGGCCGCTGCTGCGCCGGCTGCTGCCCGCGCTCGGCGCCATGCCCCGCGTGGTCGCCCTGCACAGCACGGCCGCGGCCCCCGACACCGCCAAGGACGTCGTACGCGCCCTGCACGGCACCGGATTCACCGCCCATGCCCTGCTGGGCTCCACGGAGACCGGAGCCGTCGCACACCGCCCCATCGCGCCGGCCGGAACGGACGACGGCCGATGGCTGCTGCTGCCCGACGTCGCCCTGGTGCGCGATCCGAGCGATCCGAGCGATCCGCGCACTCCCGAGGCGCCCGGATCGCCCCAGCGGCTGCACGTCAGCAGCCCGCGCCTCGGCCGGCGGCACGACATGCCCGCACCCCCGCCGTCGTGGCGGACCACGGACCTCATCCGCCGGCTCGGGCCACGGGAATTCGCCTACCTGGGCCGTTCGTCCAGGCTCGTGAAGGCCAACGGCCTGCGCGTCTGGCTGGACGAGGTGGAGACCGCGGTGGCCACCGCCCTCCCCGGTCTGGACGTGGTGTGCCTGCCCGTACCCGACCGGGTGAGGGGCGAACACTACGAGATCTACTGCGCTCCCGGACGGCGGGGGCGCACCGCCCCCGTGGACGCCCCCCAGGTCCGCGGTGCGCTGGCCCGGGTCCTGCCCGCGGTTCCCGGCCCCAGGGCCGTACATCTGGTCGACCGCATTCCCCGCTCGACGCTGGGCAAGGTGCGGATTCCCGAGTTGCGCTCGCCGGAGCGCACGACGCCCGTCTGACCACCCTGTTGAGGAGTCATGTCCAACACCCGTTTGCTCATACCGTCACGCGCTGCCCAACAGCCCGACTGGACGCGCTGGGACGATCTGGACCGTGTGCTCGGAGAGCTGTCCGGACGGCCGGCCCCGGTGAGTGAGGAGACCACCGCCGCCCTGCGGGAGGAACTCGCCTTCGTGGCGCGCGGCACCGCCTTCGTCGTCCAGGCGGGAGACTGCGCCGAACTGTTCTCGGACAGCACGCCGGAGCGGATCCGGGCCAAGGCGACGGCACTGCACACCCTCGGTGACCTCTTCGAGTCGCTCACCAAGATCCCCGTCGTCCGCATCGGCCGCTTCGCCGGCCAGTACGCCAAGCCCCGCTCCAACCCCTGGGAACAACTGCCGGACGGCAGCCGGATCCCCGTCTACCGGGGCGACGCGGTCAACGGCGCCGAGCCGACCGACTCCGCCCGGCGGCCCGACCCGCACCGGCTGCTGCGCGCCTACGACCTGACGCAGCAGGCGCTCGCCGAACTGCGCACCGCGCGGCCGGCCGCCAAGAGCGTGTCCGCCGTCCTCGCCCCCACGTACATCAGCCACGAGGCGCTGCTGCTCGAATACGAGCACGCCCTGCTGCGCACCGACGCGCGAGGCGGCCGGTACGCGTCGTCCGCCCCGTTCCTGTGGATCGGCGAACGCACCCGCCAGCCCGACCACGCCCACATCGACCTGGCCGCCACCGTCTCCAACCCCGTCGGGGTCAAGGTGGGGCCCGGCGCGTCGGCCGCCGATGTGACCGCGCTGCTGGACAGGCTCAACCCCGCCCATCAGCCGGGCCGGCTCACCCTCATCGTGCGCATGGGCGCCGAGCGGATCGGCGAGGCCCTGCCGGCCCTGCTGGCCGGGCTCGGTCCGCGCGCCGCCGAGGCGATCTGGATGACGGACCCCATGCACGGCAACACCAGGACGACGGCGGCCGGACAGAAGTCCCGGGTGCTCACCGAGGTCCTCACCGAGGTCGAGACGTTCTTCACCGTCCTGCGCGCGCACGGCCTGCACGCGGGCGGCCTGCACCTGGAGTCGGCGCCGGACGACGTCACCGAATGCGTGGCGCGCGTCGAAGACCTCGCCGACGACACCCCGCTGCCCCGGTACGAGTCGGCCTGCGACCCCCGGCTGAACCCGGCCCAGGCCGAGGAAGTCGTCCGGCTCGCGGCCTCCCTGGCCGTCGGACCCGCCACGTGATGCTCCCGCTCCCGCCCGCCCCGGCGCACGAGAGGCCGACCAGCATGTCCGTCACCCCGGTGACCGCAAGGGAAGAGCCCCGGCTCGACCGCCGCCGCCTGCTCGGGGCCGGACTCGGCGTCGCGGCCGCTGTCTCCGTCCCCCTCGCCGCTCCCGGACCGGCCGTCGCGGTCACGGCAAGCGGCGGGAACCCGCCGGCCCTGCCCGTGCCCCACGTCACGGAGACCGCCCGCATGGGCCCGATCGGATGCGAGGGCATCGTCTTCGACCGCTCCGGCCGGCTGTTCATGTCGGACACCCTCGGCACCGGCATCCTGGAGATCGGCCGGGACGGATCGACGAGGGTGTGGTCGCGGGGACTCACCGGTGCCCCCAACGGGCACAAGGTGCTGCCGGACGGCACCCACCTGGTGGCCCAGATGGGCCCCCCGGGCGCCGTCCTGTGGCTCGACGCCGACGGGAACGTCCTGCGCACGATCACCGAGGACAGCCGGGGCCGCCCCCTGCGAGCCCCCAACGACGTGACCGTGAACCCGCGCACCGGCGCCTGCTACATCTCCGACCCGGGCCGGTTCGGCACGGGTGAGCCGGGCCGCGTCCACTACCTGGAAAGCCCCCGGGGGCAGCTGACGACCGTGGTGGACGAAGGAGTCCTCCAGTTCCCCAACGGCCTCGCGCTCACCCCCGACCGCCGGTCCCTGATGGTCTCCGAGGGCGGCCGCAACCGGGTGATGCGCTTCTCCGTGCGCCGGGACGGCAGCCTGGGCGAGCGCGGGCTCTTCGCCGAGCTGCCCTCCCAGCCCAACACCTGGACCGGCGGAGAAGCACAACCGGACGGCCTCGCCTTCGACGCCGAGGGCCGGCTGTACATCGCGCACTTCGGCACCGGGCTCCTGCGCGTCCACGACGCCCGGGGACGCGACCTGGGCTCGCTGGACTGCCGGTGTCCCTGCATCACCAACCTCGTCTTCGGCGGGCCCGACCTGGACCAGCTCTTCGTCACCGGGCACCTCGGCACCTCGCTGAGCGACCCGGGCCCCGCCGTCGTCGTACGCCTGACACTGCCGGGGATCCGAGGGCTGTCACTGCTGACAGCGGACGCGGCGCACGAACGCCGCTGACCGGAACGGACCGACCCGCACCGGAACCCGGCACGACCGCCCGCGCGGCTCGCGCCGCCGCCGACCCCCACGGTGGCCGCGCGAGCCGCGCGGCCCGAAACGCACGAGGGAACGCATTGACCACGGTGAAGATCGACGGCCGGTCACTGACCCTGGACGACGTCCGGGCGGTGGCCCGGAACCAGGACGTCACGGTCGAGTGCGCGGCCGAGGCGACACAGGCCATGCGGGCCTCCCACGCGCTCAAGCTGCGCCTCATCGCCACCGGTGACCCGATCTACGGCGTCACCACGGGCTTCGGGGACAGCGCCACCCGGCAGATCTCCGCGGACAAGGCAGCCGCCCTCCAGCGGAACATGATCCTCTACCACCTCAACGGAACCGGCCCGCCCGCCCCCGACGAGGTGGTGCGGGCGACCCTGCTGATCCGCGCCAACTGCCTGGCCAGAGGCAACTCCGGCGTGCGCCCCGAGATCGCCGAGAGGCTCCTGGACCTGCTGCGGCACGACATCCTGCCGACGGTTCCGGAACGCGGATCGGTGGGAGCGAGCGGAGACCTGATCCCGCTCTGCTACGTCGCCGCCGCGCTCATCGGCGAGGCGGACGTGCGCCACCGGGGAGCGATCCGCCGGGCCGGCGACGTCCTCGACAGCCTCGGACTGGCCGCGCTCGACCTCGAGGCGAAGGACGGCCTCGCGCTCGTCAACGGCACGTCCTTCAGCGCCGCCTACGCGGTCCTCGCCGCGCGGGACGCGCGCCGCCTCGCCGCACTGGCCGACATCTGCACCGCCCTGGCGTCCGAGGCACTGCTCGGCAACCGAGGACACTACGCGGCGTTCATCCACGACCAGCGCCCGCACCCCGGCCAGCGGGCCAGCGCCCGCCTCATCAGCGACCTGCTGGAAGGCTCGCATCTCTCGCTGCCGCACAGCCAGATCGTCACGGCCGCCGGTTCCCTGGACGGCCAGGGGTACGCCGTGCTGCGCCGCAGCATCCAGGACCGCTACTCACTGCGCTGCGCCCCGCACGTGAACGGAGTCCTGCGGGACACGCTGGCATGGGTCGAGGACTGGCTGGAGACGGAGGTCAACGCCTCCACGGACAACCCCCTGTTCGACGCGGCGGACGGGTCGGTGCACAGCGGCGGGAACTTCTACGCCGGTCATGTCGCGCAGGCCATGGACGCGCTGAAGGTCGCCGTGGCCGGCATCGCCGATGTGCTGGACCGGCAACTGGAGCTGCTGGTCGACGAGAAGTTCAACAACGGACTCACCCCGAACCTGATTCCCCGCTTCGACGAGGACGACTGGGAGGCGGGCCTGCACCACGGCTTCAAGGGGATGCAGATCGCCGCGTCGGCCCTCACCGCGGAGGCGCTGAGCGCGAGTTCACCGTCGAGCGTCCACTCCCGGTCCACGGAGGCGCACAACCAGGACAAGGTCAGCCTGGCGCCGATCGCCGCGCGCGAAGCACGCTCCGTCGTCGCGCTGGCACACGAGGTGGCGGCCATCCATCTGCTGGCCGCCTGCCAGGCGCTGGATCTCCGCGGTCCGGAGCACATGAGCCCCCGCACCCGGGCCGTCCACCGGGCGGTCCGCGCGGTGGTGCCGTTCACGGACCGCGACCGGCGCCTGGACGACGCGATCGGGAAGGTGCTCGACCTCATCACGGCCGATGTGATCACCGACGCCGCGGGGACCACCGTCGCCACCCCCTGACCAGCACCCACCTCCGCACCACACGCACGGACCGGCGCACAGGGACGAACCAGTGAAAGGGATGCAATGCCAAGATTGATCACCGTCACGGGCGCGGGCTCGGGCATCGGCAAGGCGACCGCGGCACGCTTCGCGGCGAACGGTGACAGCGTGCTGCTCGTCGGCCGCAGATTCGACCGGCTGAACGCCACGGCGGACGAACTGAAGTCCGTCGCGGGGAGCGTCCCCGTCCACACCCTCCCGGCGGATCTGTCCGACGAGGCCGGTGCCCGGCGGCTCCGTGAGCACGTCGAGGCGCTCGGCCGGCCCGTGGACGGCGTGGTCTGCTGCGCGGGAGCGGCGGCCCCGTCCGGCGACGGCCGTCTCCCGTCGGTGGCCGCCGAGTGGCACGACGCGTACCTGAGCAATGTGATGACCGCGGTGCTCACCGTGGAGGCACTGGTCCCCCTGCTGGCCGATCACGCGAGCATCGTGCTGTACAGCTCCATCGCCGCCTACCGCGGGTCGGCCGGCACGGGGTCCTACGGCGCCGCGAAGGCCGCGCTGCACTCCTACACCCATCACCTGGCCACCCGCCTCGGGCCGCGGGGCGTCAGTGTCAACGCCATCGCCCCCGGCTACGTGGCCGGCACGGAGTTCTTCGGCGACCGGATGACACCGGCACGCGAGGCGACGCTGGTACGGCAGACCGCCATGCGACGGGCCGGCGCCCCGGACGACGTGGCCGGCCTGGCCCTCTTCCTCTGCTCACCGGAGGGCGCCTACATCACCTCACAGATCCTTCAGGTCAACGGTGGCTCGCAGCACGGTGTCTGACGGCCCGACCGGTACCGACACGGCATCACAGACAGGAGCGGTGACAGTGAGGACGGAAGTGCCGCAGGCGCGCGAGGGCGCACTCGTCGCCCGGATCCCCGGGTCGAAGAGCCTGACCAATCGCGCGTTGCTGCTGGCCGCCGCGGCACCGGGCACGAGCCGCGTGCGGGCACCGCTGGTGAGCGACGACACCGTGGCCTTCGGCGCGGCGCTGAGCGGACTGGGCGCGCGCGTCGACACCGGCGGACCGGAGGGACGGTGGGAGGTGACGGGGACGGGGGGCGGCCCGGTCGGACCGGCGCGGGTGTGGTGCGCGGACGCGGGCACCGCCGCCCGCTTCCTGCCGCCGTTCGCGGCGGCCGGCCGGGGCACGTTCGACTTCGACGGCTCCGACCAGCTGCGGGCGCGCCCCCAGGGAGGGCTGATCGACGCGCTGACCCGCCTCGGGGCCCGGATCCGGGCCGAGGACCGGGGGCGGCTGCCGTTCCGGCTGGAGGCGGCCGGACTCGACGGCGGCGAGATCGCCGTGGACGCGTCGATGAGCAGCCAGTACGTCTCCGGGCTGCTGATGGCGGCGCCGCTGACCCGCGACGGGCTGGTGCTGGACGTCCGGTCGCCGGTGAGCCGCCCCTACCTGGACATGACGCTGGGCCTGATGCGGCACTTCGGCGCACGGTTCCAGGTGGACACCACCGCCGACCGCGTCGAGGTGCGGCCGGGCGGCTACCGGGCGGCCGACGTGGTCGTCGAGCCGGACGCGTCCACGGCGTCGTACTTCTTCGCGGCCGCCGCGGCCACCGGACGGACGGTGACGGTGCCGGGCCTGGGGCAGGCGAGTTCGCAGGGCGACCTCGGCTTCGTCCGCGTCCTGGAGCGTTTCGGAGCGCGGGTGACCATCGGCGCACAGGCCACCACGGTCACCGGGGCCGGTGCGCTGCGGGGCGGGTTCGACGTGGACATGGGAGATGTCTCCGACACCTTCATGACCCTCGCGGCGATCGCTCCGCTCGCCGACGCCCCGGTGACCATCCGCGGCATCGGCCACGCCCGCCTGAAGGAGTCGGACCGCATCGCGGCGGTCGCGGCGAATCTGCGGGCCTGCGGCATACGGTCGGAAGAGGGCCGCGACTGGATCACCGTGCGCCCCGGGGCACCTCGCCCCGCGCGGATCGAGTGCCGGCGCGACCACCGGATCGCCATGTCGTTCGCCGTTCTCGCGCTCGCTTCTGGCGTCCCGCTGGAGCTGGACGATCCCGCCTGTGTGAGCAAGACGTTCCCGGGGTTCCACGCCGAACTGCACCGGCTGTTCCCCGCCTACGCGATTCCGGCGAGTACTGAGGAGCACCGTTGAGCAGGTTGCGCTGGCTGACCGCGGGGGAGTCCCACGGTCCCGCACTCGTGGCGACGCTGGAGGGCCTTCCGGCCGGCGTGCCGATCACCACGGACATGGTCGCGGACCATCTGGCGAGGCGCCGGCTCGGCTATGGGCGCGGTGCCCGGATGAAGTTCGAGCGGGACGAGGTCACCTTCCTGGGCGGTGTCCGCCACGGCCTCACTCTCGGCTCCCCGGTCGCCGTCATGGTGGGCAACACCGAGTGGCCGAAGTGGGAGCAGGTCATGGCGGCCGACCCGGTCGACCCGGAGGTCCTGGCCGGTTCCGCGCGCAACGCGCCGCTGACCCGCCCGCGCCCGGGCCACGCCGACCTGGCCGGCATGCAGAAGTACGGCTTCGACGAAGCCCGCCCGATCCTGGAGCGCGCCTCCGCGCGCGAGACGGCCGCCCGCGTCGCCCTCGGCGCCGTCGCCCGGTCGTACCTGAAGGAGACGGCCGGCATCGAGATCGTCTCCCACGTCGTCGAGCTGGCCGCGGCCAGGGCGCCGTACGGCGTCTACCCGACCCCCGCCGACGTCGAGCGGCTGGACGCGGACCCGGTGCGCTGCCTGGACGCGGACGCGTCGAAGGCGATGGTCGCGGAGATCGACCAGGCGCACAGGGACGGCGACACCCTCGGCGGCGTGGTCGAGGTGCTGGCGTACGGCGTGCCGGTGGGGCTGGGCTCGCACGTGCACTGGGACCGCAAGCTGGACGCCCGGCTGGCGGGTGCCCTGATGGGCATCCAGGCGATCAAGGGCGTGGAGATCGGCGACGGCTTCGAGCTGGCCCGGGTGCCGGGCTCGAAGGCGCACGACGAGATCGTGAACACGCCCGAGGGAATCCGCCGCGCCACCGGCCGTTCGGGTGGCACCGAGGGCGGTCTGACCACCGGTGAGCTGCTGCGGGTCCGTGCGGCGATGAAGCCGATCGCGACCGTGCCGCGCGCCCTGCAGACCGTCGACGTGGCCACCGGTGAGGCCACGCAGGCCCACCACCAGCGCTCGGACGTGTGTGCGGTGCCGGCGGCGGGCATCGTCGCCGAGGCCATGGTGGCGCTGGTCCTCGCGGACGCCGTCGCGGAGAAGTTCGGCGGCGACAGCGTCCCCGAGACCCGCCGCAACGTGCGCTCCTACCTCGACGGCGTGGTGATCAGGTGAACAGCACGCAGAACACGGTCGACCGCCGGGCCGCGGTGCTCGGTTCGCCGATCACCCACTCGCTCTCCCCGGTGCTGCACCGGGCCGCCTACGCCGAACTGGGGCTGACCGGCTGGAGATACGACCGCTTCGAGGTCGACGAGACGGGCCTGCCCGCCTTCTTCCGGGAACTGGGGCCGGAGTGGGCGGGCCTGTCACTGACGATGCCGCTGAAACGGGCGGTCATCCCCCTCGTCGACGAGATCAGCGACACGGCGGCGTCCGTGCAGGCGGTCAACACGGTCGTCTTCACGGCGAACGGCCACAGCTTCGGTGACAACACCGACGTCCCCGGCATGGTCGCGGCACTGGCCGAGCACGGCATCGAGCGGATCGACTCCGCGGCGGTCCTCGGCGCCGGCGCGACCGCCGCCTCGGCCCTGGCCGCCCTGGCCCGGGTCTGCACCGGAGAAGTCGTCGCCTACGCCCGAAGCGAGGCCCGCGCCGCCGACATGCTGCGGTGGGGCGAGCGGCTCGGCGTCGAGGTGCGCGTCGCGGACTGGACGACCGCGCCCGAGGCACTGAGCGCCCCGCTGGTGATCTCCACCACCCCGGCCGGTGCGACCGACTCCCTCGCCCACGCCGTACCGGAACGCCCGGCCACACTCTTCGACGTGCTCTACTCTCCCTGGCCGACCGCACTCGCGGACCGCTGGTCCGGGCGCGGCGGGGCCGTCATCAGCGGTCTCGATCTCCTCGTGCACCAGGCGGGGCTCCAGGTGGCGCGGATGACAGGGCGGGGCCCGGTCCCGCTCGACGTCCTGCGCGGAGCCGGGCGGACCGCACTGGGCCGAAGGGCCACGGGCACGGGTCCCGCCCTCGTCCTCGTCGGCCCGATGGGGGTGGGCAAGTCCACCGTCGGCCGCCTGCTCGCCGAACGGCTCGGCGTCGCCTACCGGGACACCGACGACGACGTCGTCGCCGCCGAGGGCCGGTCGATCGCCGACCTCTTCACCGAGCACGGCGAGCCGCACTTCCGCGCCGTCGAGAAGCGGGCCGTGCGCCGGGCCCTGGCCGAGCACGACGGCGTCCTGGCGCTCGGCGGCGGCTCGGTCCTGGACGCCGACACACGTGCCCTGCTGGCCGGCCACCCGGTGGTCTGTCTGTCGATGGACGCCGAGGAAGCGGCCCGGCGCGCCGGCCTGGACGCCGCCCGCCCACTGCTGGCGGCCGACCCGCGCGGGCGGTGGCGCGAGCTGATGGAGGCGCGGCGGCACCTGTACGAGGAGGTGGCCCACGCGGTCGTGGCCACCGACGGCCGCGCCCCCGCCGACGTCGCCCGAGCGGTCCTCGACGCACTGGAGTCGGTGCCGGTATGACGACACGCATCCACGTCGGCGGCAGCGCGGGCTCCGAACCGTACGAGGTGCTCATCGGCCGCCGGCTCCTCGGGGAGCTCGGCGCGATGATCGGGGACCGCGCGAGGCG